>PLPI01000047.1 GCA_003159495.1 candidate division FCPU426 bacterium
GGTAAACTCACACTAGATAAATTTAAAACGGACAGAACATTACAGCGTGAACGGTGGGAAGCTGCAGACGGAAACAAAAAAGCACTTTATCGGGTCCCGGACATGCATTTATTCATGCAAAAGGATCCTGCGGATAAAAAAGAAACAGAAATCATAGTTGAATACGAACACACCCGGCGCCCTGCCGTTCATATCGAAAATGACCTTGAAGATTATTTAGAGTATTTTCCAAATAGCATTATATTAATAGTTTCCAATCAGCCCGAAAGAATGGATTACTACTGCAACAAGGTTCATCAATATTTAAGTCGGCGAAAAAACATTGTTTTTTGGGTTGGCCATTATGATTTTTTAAATGACAAATTAGAATATTACAATGGCAAAATTCAAGAAGAAAAACAAGAGAAGAAAGTGGAAGAAAAAAAAGAAGAAACGCAACAAGAAATAATCAAAGCCTTTAAAGATTATTTTGGGACAACTTACGACACTCACAGGGTAAAGTTTATTGAGATATACAACGAGACAAAGAAAAAGGACTACTTTGGCTACAAAGATTATTTTGACACGGCATTTGTTAAAACTATTTCCGCGGCCAAAGAGGCGTATCAAGAAAAAAAGTTTTCTAAAAGTATTGAAAATATTTTAATAGCCGAATTACAACATTCGGGAATTGTGAAAAAGGAGGTAAAACAATAATGACAACAAGAGTGCGAGTGCGGGGGGGGGTATATAAAGACAAGCAAGGGGAAATTGTAGAAACACATCTTCGAAAAGGAAAATTTATTTTTACTATCAAAATGGATAACGGCGAACTCAAGGAGTTTGCTTTTCACGAAATACATATACTCGAGGAGAAAGAATAAATGCCGCAGTATGACGACAACGAGATTAACGATTATGTAATTATGCGATTAAAAAATTATTTTGGTGAGGGGTATGATACTCACAAGGATAGATTTATTGAAATATATCTTAATGCGGAAAAAAAAGGCAAGGGACAGGATTTTATAGAGGAATTGGCGGAGGCTGTCTATCATCAGAAAAATTCTACTAAGGCAATTAATGACCCGGTGGGTTATTTGATTAGTTTTTTACAAGATGCCGGGGTTATACTCAGGAAAGGCGAAAAAATGGATTATGTCGGCGCCGGCGAATCGGTAGAGAGCGAAAATACAAGGGACGGCATGATTATGGCAGAAATTAATAACATGGAATGGAGTGTTGCTGTCCTGGACAAAAGAAAAACACAAAGTGAATACATACGAGAAATTATTAAACGAGATAAAAATGGCAACATTGTTTTAAAAGAAAATATACGAGTATATAATCCCATAGAAAAGAAAATACCAAACGTTTATCATGAGGACATAATATTATTGTTGCAAAAATGGCATATTGAAAGAGGTAGGCCGGAAGAACTAAAATTTACATCTTACGAAGTATGTAAAGCGCTTAAAATGCCAACCAATGGAGCCTCATGTACATTGATTGACGAAGCCCTGCGTCTATATCGCCATACATTCATTTTTTTAGGTTTGTTATGGAAAGGAACAGAGGAAGGGTTAAAAGATTTTAATGTAATATCTGACCTCGGCAGAAGACATAATAAAAAAGAAGACAGAAAAAAGGGCGTTGAAAACAAATACAATATAACTTTTAGCAAAACAATAAGAAACCAATTAAGCGAAAACAAAAAATATTTTTTATGGTTTAAGGATGAATATTTAAAATTAACGCCAATAGCAAAAGGTTTATATAAATATTTTCTCAAACAAAGACCTATGTATAATTTGTTTTGTTCTCTTAATATTAACGAAGTTCCGGAGCATATACCTTTAACGGATACAAGAGAATATAGAATAAGGGAATCCATTAAGCCTGCGTTAGAAGAAATAAAAACGAAAACAAATTTAATTTATGATTTTAAGTTTAAGAAGAAAAGAGGAACAAAGCCCGCTCAGGTGTGGGCGTTTTATAAAGACCCTGGAGATTTTGTTCAAACGCAGCTGCCGGGGATCTAAACGGCTTCATATACGCCCCGTAGAGCCACAATCTCTAGTGGGATAGGGTTCTTATACCCGTCTAAAAAACGATAAGGAGGGTTTATGAAAAATTTTAAATTCTCGGAAGAAGAATTAGTCGCCCGATTAAAAAAGGAATTAATGAATGTCAGTAAAAATAAAACCGTATTAAAAAAATTTGAGGCCACTAAAGGAAACGGTGGCTTATACTCTTACTTGACTAAGAAAGAAAGGCAATCATGGATTGACAAGAAACTTGTTACTTTTAAAAAAAATAATCAAATATCCAGTGACTGCAAAGTAACGGTAATGTATACCGATGATTGGGATTCAAAGGATTACAGGGAAAATGATGAAGGTGACCCAGAAATATGGTATAAGATAGAAAATATTTAAACAACTAATTCACACGCCCCGGAATGGCTATTATACGGCTTCGTATACGCCCCGTAGAACGATTATTTTTTTAGTGGGTAGGGATAACATACCCGAATAAAATTTAAATACTGGAGAACTCATGTCTACGCATTCTAAGTTTCTTGATGAACTAAAACAGACATCAACAGAAGAAGAAGTAAAATTTGCCTACGCAAAGAATTTTAAAATTAAATTTAGGGCTCCTAAAAAAAGAGATTTATATACACCGCAAATTTTATTTGAATTTAAATACCATAAGAATCTTCAAAATGTAAATGTTCGTTCAACCATTATTGCGCAAGCGTTATACTATATACACAGAATAAAATTTGGAATTACAAAAGACCCCTTGCCACCAATAGTATGTATTGCGGATAATAAAGAAGGTTTTTTTACTGAAACAGCTTCATGGAAAGATGTATATAATTCTGACAAATACGATTGGGACGGTGTATTTAGTAACCCTAGCAATCCTGATGATAAAATTATTCAAGATGTAAGTAATATGGAAGCAGTAAGAAAAATAAACGTTTTTAGTATTTTTGAAAAAGAAAGTTATGCGCATTTTGAAAAAGAATTGAATAACCACATGACAGGACAAATGTCTTTTAATTTTATGGATAAAAAAGAGATTAATGAATATAATTTTGTAGAAGTATATGATTATTGGGCGGAAATATTTGGTGAGGATGTCAAAAATGGAACAAAGGCTTCAAAATATTTTCTTTGTGATATTCAAAAAGGCAAATCCGAATACATTGAAGAAGAAAATAAAATAGTTTTTCATTTAAATAGTGAAACAAAAACCAAAAAACTTGACCATTATAAATATAAAAAGTTTTGGAATTTATATGACAAAGTAAAGAACGAGGAAATCATAAGAGAAATAATAACAAAATTAGATTGTCTAACTGATGAAAAAACAAGACGTTTTACCGGTGAGTTTTTTACACCTCCACGATTTGCTAACAAGGCGCTTCAATACATTGAATCCATAGCAGGAAAAAAATGGTGGAAAGATCCCAATTATCGCCTTTGGGACATGGCCGCAGGCACAGGAAATCTAGAATGGTATTTGCATATTGAATCATACAAACAAATATACCTGTCTACTTTAATACAAGATGATGTTAACTATTGTAAACGATTATTTCCTAAAGCAACGTCTTTTAAATATGATTATATCAATGACGACACCGATTATATTTTTAGTGATTTATTTTCTAAGACGGAAACGTATAAAAAATTGCCAGATAATTTAATAAAGGATTTGAACAATGATAAAATTAAATGGATTATTTTAATGAATCCGCCTTTTGGAACTGCTCAACCAGGCAAACTACAAACAGGAAAATATAAAAGCAATATAAGCAAAACAAGTGTTCAAAAAGTAATGTACGATAAAAACTTAGGCGAAGTTTCAAGAGAACTGTTTGCACAATTTATTTACAGAATAGCACATGAATTTAAAAACAAAAACGCTCTGTTGTGTTTATTTTCATCAATTAAGTATTTAAATTCAAATAATGACCAAAAACTTAGAGATGACGTATTTCAATACAAATTTGAGAAAGGATTTGCTTTTTCTTCAGATAATTTTTCAGGTATTGGCACAAGTCATTTTCCTATTGGATTTTTAATATGGAATTTAAAAGAAAAACTGAAAATTGAAAAACAGAAAATTCAATTAGATGTTTATGATAATGAAGCATATAAAATTGGGACTAAACTAGTATCCACACAACACAGAAAACTATTTCTCAATAAGTGGATAGCAAGACCTAAAAACAGCAGAAATTTTATTATGCCTCCGTTAGGTGGAGCAATTACAATAAAAGATTCTAATACAGACACACGACACAGAACTTGCCCGAACTTTATAGGTTCGTTGATGTGTTGTGGTAATGATTTTCAACAACAAGACCTTACTGCTATTCTTTCTTCACCTCAAGCAAGCGCTGGGTCTCACTCTATAACACCAGAAATATTTGAAAAAGCAATGGTTGTTTATGCAGTAAGAAGAATACCACCAGTAAATTGGCTCAATCAACGTGACCAATATATGCAGCCCAACGGAGCGCTCTCAGAAGAATTTATTAATAATTGTGTAATATGGTCAATTTTTAGCAAAGACAATAATACATCTTCCCTACGAAACATTAGGTATAAAGAAAAAAATTATAATATTATTAATCACTTTTTCCCATATCAAATAAAAACTATTAGTCACTGGGATATTACCGATAAAGATATTTTAAAATCATTAAAACAAGATAATGAAAATCGTTTCGTTTCAGAATGGATTAGTAATAATAAATTTTCAAAAGAAGCACAAGAAGTTATAGATAAAGGCGAGCAAATATATAAATTCTATTTTAAAAATTTCGATAAACTAGCAACAGCACAATTTAAAATTGAATGGTGGGATGCTGGTTTGTGGCAGATAAGACATTCTTTACAAGCTTTACAAGACCAAGATTTAGTACAGGATTTATTTGACCAACTTAATGACGCTCACGATAATTTAAAAAACAAACTTTTACCAGACATTATTTCTTATGGCTTTGTTGAAGGCTGAAAAGGCCCGGGCTGGTTTATCTGTTGAAGAAGTCTGATAGCTGATCCCCACGCCCTCCCAGGGCGTGGTATACGCCCCATAGAGCCGTTATTTTTCCCCGGAAGTAGAGTTCTATACCCTTTAAAATTCAATATCGTTAAAACCCGTTAGATTGCTTCAAACCGATTATCACAGACAAAAACCCAATACAACACACGTCAAAAACCCAACATAGATGTATGACCGGTGAACTGGAAATCAAACATAGATATATGACCGGTGAACTGGAAATCAAACATAGATATATGACCGGTGCGGAATGAAAAATTGATTATATTTAAAAGGTCAAAAAAAGTCCCTTAATAATACACGGTTTAATAAGACCTTGGATTAATAAATCCGTAAACAGAAACGGTTTTATTTCATAAACTATAACCCCAAAACAACTAATACAAATATATATACTTCCATGTATGAGTTTTTCTTTTCCGAACCTGCCGTAAATATTGAATTATAAGGCACTTCGCCACCCGAAACCTCACCCTCACAGGGGCAGTAGGATGTGATGGTGAGGTTTCGGCTAGCTCAGTTAAGTAAATAAAGATAAGGCAGGTTCGGAAAAGAATTGACAGAGAGAAGTAGAGATGATAAGGTGTTGCAAAAGTGCAAGAAAAAGAAGAGGACAAGAAAGGAAAAAAATGGAATACGGAAAGAAATTTGAAGCAATACAAAAGGCAAGTAAATTGTCGGTTGATGAGTTTGTTAAAATGGCCGGAGTAAGCAAGAGAGGATATTATTATATTACGACAGGAGAGAAAGAACCTAGAACGCTTACCAAGAGGCGTATTGACGAACTGGCGAAAGAATACGGGGTCAAAGACCATGGCGACAAGTAAGAACATGACCAAAGAGAAAGTAATTCGGCGGCGTGCCAGTATATTATATTTTATTAACGCAGTGGGTAAGGTAGTAATCAGGCATATTCATAAACTTCACTTTGAAAATTATCATGTAGCAAAAAACTACATGAGAGAATTAGAAAGAAAAGGATTAGTAAATTCACGCAGGGCGTTTGTAACAGGGGAAAAGGTATTTTATCTTACTAAATTGGGAGTTGAATTTATACAAACGCA
>PLPI01000026.1 GCA_003159495.1 candidate division FCPU426 bacterium
GCCGGCGGACGGGCGGGTATAGTTATAAAAAATACTTTTCTGTCAAATACCGACAATGCGTCAGTATCGCTGAGGAAGCTGTTACTGGAATCCTGCAACCTTCATACAGTCCTGGACATGCCGGGCGGTACTTTCACCGGCGCGGGAGTAAAAACCGTTATCCTATTTTTCGACAAGGGCGCGCCAACTAAGAAAGTCTGGTTTTACTCCCTGAACCTGGACAGAAACCTCGGCAAAACAAACGCGCTCAATGAAGCGGACCTGGCGGAGTTTGTAAAACTGCAGAAAAAGAAAGCGGAGTCTGAAAACTCATGGACTCTTGACATGAAAAACGTAGACACAACCACATACGATCTGTCGGTGAAGAACCCGAACAAAAAGGAAGAAGCGGCACTACGAAGCCCGCAGGAGATAATAGAGGAAATGAAGAAGCTGGATAAAGAGTCGGCGGAAATCATCAGTGAGATCAGGAGGCTGATGTGAATGTTGGTTGGGTAAATAAACAATTTGAGGATTGTGTTGATAAAGTTACGTATACAAATAAAATACAGAGATCTGATTTTTTGGAGACTGGAAAAATCCCTGTTGTCTCACAAGAACAAGGCCTTATAAATGGATATTGGGATGATTTGAAAGATGTGTTTAAGGTTAAGAAACCTGTAGTAGTATTTGGAGATCATACTCGAATTATAAAATATGTAGATTTTGATTTTGTTTTAGGGGCTGATGGTGTCAAAGTTCTCTTGCCGACTAGCGATTTGAACACAAGGTATTTTTACTATTTCATGCTGTCTTTGGAAATCAAACAACTTGGTTACGCAAGACACTATCGGGTATTGAAAGAATCATTAGTTCCTGTTCCTCCACTTTCCGAACAAAAACAAATCGTTTCCATCCTTGACGAGGTGTTTGAGGGGATTGCGAAAGCAAAAGTAAACGCAGAAAAAAACCTCGCCAACGCAAGGGAGATGTTTGAGTCGTATTTGCAGTCGATTGATGCGGAAAAGAAAGATTTGGGATTGTTGGTCGACATTAAGACCGGAAAGTTAGATGCTAATGCGGCGGTTGAAAACGGGGAGTACCCATTTTTTACTTGTGCGAGAGAAATTTATGCGATTGATAAATATGCTTTTGATTGTGAAGCCATACTCCTGGCTGGGAACAATGCTGTTGGAGATTTCAATGTTAAGCATTATGCTGGAAAATTTAATGCATATCAAAGANNAGAACATATGTACTAACTATAAAGGAAAAAGATAAAGTTATTTACAGGTACTTGTATTATCAACTGTTAAGAAGTTTGAAGGAATTTAAAGCCAAATCAGTTGGTGCGGGAACAAAGTTTTTGAAAATTGGGATGATTCAGAACTTTCAATTAGCATTACCGTCCATAGATCAACAAAAAACTATAGTTTCAAAACTCGACAAGTTGGCTGAGTTGAGGAATCAATTAGAGAACATTTACCTTAATAAAATTGAAGATTTTGAAGAGCTAAAAAAATCAATCCTTCAAAAAGCCTTTTCCGGCGACCTTATCAGGAGGGCGTCATGAACGAAGCCGATACAAGAGCTGAACTTATAGACCCGCAACTTCGGGCAAGCGGGTGGGGTGTGGTTGAGGAGTCGCGGATACTTCGGGAATATCATATTAACATGGGCAAAATACTGACCGGCGGGAGCCGGGAAAAACCGCTTATTGTGGATTATGTCCTTGTATACAAAAATCATAAAATTGCTGTTATAGAAGCCAAGAGCGATGTGACACCTGTTGGCGAGGGTGTGGCTCAGGCTAAGATATATGGCTCTAAGATGCATATAGATTATGTTTTTTCGGCTAATGGGAAAAAGATTTATCAGATGTCTTTGAGTACCGGGAAGGAACTCGACGTTTCCAGGTTTCCTTCGCCTGATGAGCTTTGGGACATGATTCATGCCTCGTCTAATGACTGGCTGGATAGGTTCGGGGCTGTTCCTTTTGATGATGTGCATGGGACCAAGACTGTACGCTACTATCAGGAAATCGCCGTCAATAATGTCATGAAGGCCGTTGCCGAGGGAAAGAAACGGATACTCCTTACTCTTGCCACCGGGACGGGAAAGACCTTTATTGCTTTTCAGATAGCATGGAAATTATTCAAAACACGCTGGAACCTTCGCGGTGACCATAGCCGCCTGCCCCGCATATTATTTCTCACCGACCGGAATATCCTTGCCGACCAGGCATTTAATGCTTTCGGGTCGTTCCCGGAAGACGCTTTGATACGCATAAAACCCGAGACCGTGCGCAAACATGATAAGGTTCCTACCAACGGCAGTATCTTTTTTACCATATTCCAGACATTCATGTGCGGGTTTCATGATGCTTCTAACTTCGGTGAATATCCCAAAGACTTTTTTGATTTTATCATCATTGACGAGTGCCACCGGGGCGGGGCAAATGATGAGTCCAACTGGCGGGAAATTATGGAGTATTTTTCGCCCGCGGTTCAGCTGGGGTTGACGGCTACGCCTAAACGAAAAGATAATGCCAATACTTATAAATACTTTGGAGAACCCGTTTATAAATATTCACTTAAAGAAGGCATAAACGACGGATTCCTTACACCATTTAAGGTCAAGCGCATACAAACAACCATGGACAAGTATATTTACACATCCGATGATACTGTCGTGGAGGGGGAAGTTGAGCAGAATAAGGAATATGTGGAAGAGGATTTTAATAGGATTATTGAGATAAAAGAGCGGGAAGCAAAACGCGTACAGATAATATTGGATGAGATAAACCAGAAGGAAAAATCAATCATATTTTGCGCCACGCAGGCACATGCCGCGGCAATACGCGACCTTATAAACCAGAAAAAAGAAAGCACCGACCCGAACTACTGCGTGCGCGTGACAGCCAATGACGGGGAAATCGGCGAGCAGTTTTTGCGGGAGTTTCAGGATAACGAGAAAACCATACCCACGATACTTACCACATCACAAAAACTTTCAACCGGCGTGGACGCGCGCAACATCCGCAATATTATCCTACTGCGGCCCATCAATAATATTATTGAATTCAAGCAGATAATAGGCAGGGGAACGCGGCTATTTGACGGGAAGGAATATTTCACCATATATGATTTTGTCGACGCGTACCATAACTTCCTTGACCCCGAATGGGATGGCGAACCTATAGCCCCCGAGCCTGTGACGCCAAAGCCGCCCAAAACTGCCAAACCCGATTTTACGGACGGCGATGATATGGATGGGTCAGGGGAACCCGGGGAAAAAAGAACAATCCTTAAGATAAAACTCCGCGACGGCAAAGAGCGTGAGATACAGCACATGATACAGACATCTTTCTGGAGCGCGGACGGAAGGCCGCTTTCATCAGAGGAATTTCTGCGGAACCTGTTCGGCAAACTGCCCGAGTTTTTTAAGAATGAAAAGGAATTAAGGGAGATATGGTCAAAGCCGTCCACGAGAAAAGCGTTATTGGACAGGCTTTCGGACGCGGGATATGACAGGGAAAGACTTCACGAATTACAGCGCCTTATAAACGCGGAGAAAAGCGATTTGTTCGACGTGCTTGAATATGTATCCTTTGCCATAAAACCGATAACGAGGCAGGAACGCGTATCGCACGCGCAGGGGGCTATTTTGAACGGGCTGGAAGATAACCAGAAGGAATTCCTGAACTTTGTCCTGGATAAGTATATAGAAACCGGAGTGGAAGAGCTCGACCAGGAAAAACTCCCGGATTTAATGACCCTGAAATACAGCGCCATAGCCGACGCGGCGCGCCTGCTCGGCGGGGTGGATAAGATAAAGGATGTTTTTACCGGGTTCCAGAAGTTTTTGTATAATTAATTATAGTTGACGGGCGTGTATACAAAGTGTATAATTATTATAATAAAGGAGGAGCTAAGAATGATTCAATTCACGTTTGATGCCAAAAAAATAATCCAGATTGTTGATTTTCTTGTCGCCCGTAATTCATTTTCTTTGAATTACACGAAGATGATAAAACTGTTATATATAGCGGACAAAGAAGCCCTGGCAAAGCATGATATTGTTATTACGGGGGACAGGTATTTCTCAATGAAAAACGGGCCCGTTTTAAGCGGCGTTCTTGACCTTGTGAACGGTGAATTTGCCGTTCCCGAAGCCCAGGAATTATGGAATAACCATTTTAACACTATAGGGCACGAGATAGTGTCTAAAGACAAAAGACCAATGTCATATGATCAATTGAGCGATTTTGAATTGTCGCTGCTTACGGAAATAGACAATAAATATAAAAATTATGACTATGGCCATATGATAAACCTGACGCATGATAAAAACAAATTTTCCGAAGTCCGCTGGAAGGAAGCCGAAAAAATGGGCACAAGCCTTCATCTTGGTATAGAGGATATTTTAAAAAATCTCGGCAGGACGGATGAGGAAATAGAAGAACTTGAAAAAGAAACCAACTCTATAATTGACGAGCATAGACAACTGAAAAATCCCTGCTAAAAATCTCACGTGAAAAAAACAGCTTTTTTCGTCTCTAAAAGTATAAATAACAGGGCATTATCACACCTGTTTATCGTGATGAGCGATCCCGACTCCAATGACGAAGTATTGGTTGTAAATGTTTCAACTTTACACAATCCCGAAAAGCCGACCGGGCATGCATATTGGACGCAGGGGAACATCCGGCTATAAAAACAAGGTCATTTATCCCTTATTACTATGCGGAAACAATGGCCGTTAAAAGGATTAAGGATAAATGCAGGGATAATATTTATGAAATGTCCGATGAAATATCAGATTCGTTGCTGGAAAAAATCCAGGCAGGCGTAAAGAAAAGCATTTTTTTAAAGCGGAAATTTAAAAGGTTTTTTGATTATTTTTAAAAAATTTCCGGCCCCCGAATTTATATAAAAATCAAACTTAAAAATCAAACTTCATAAAATCGTTGACACTGTACCACCTTTCAATTATAATCTCACTCTAACTAAATAAAGTTAAGTAATAGTGCGGGAGTAGCTCAGTTGGTAGAGCGCTAGCCTTCCAAGCTGGATGTCGCCGGTTCGAACCCGGTCTCCCGCTCCATTTTTTCAGCGGTAGCTGAAAAAATG
>PLPI01000116.1 GCA_003159495.1 candidate division FCPU426 bacterium
TGAAATTACCAGAGCAACGGAGGCCGAAACAATTATTTTTTTCAAATTTCTTCCCGGAAACTTTCCGTCCCTGATAAAAACAAATACCGCAAATACGATTATCACAAACGGCGCCAATCTTGCGCTCTGGTATGTGTATAAAGAAAATGCGAGCGAAAATCCAAGCAGTATAAAATCAAATATTTTTTCCCCGTAGAACGCCCTGATTGCAAAATACAATATTAAAATAACCATTAACACGGCAAAAATCGCATTAAAACCTATCCTGCTGAAGACAACGTTCCATCGCATTGCCGCAAACAGCAAGCCGCCTATTATTGCCGGAAGCGGGCCCGAAATATATCTTATAAAAAAATAGAGCGCGGGAACCGTAAGAATTCCGGCAACCGCAGATACAAGCCTTATCTGTACCACCCCTATCCCGAAAAACTTAAAAAATGCCGCCAGTATATACAATGTTGCCGAAGCGGATGTAACGCCTGATGAGAGGTCGAATACGGGAGGCAATTTCCCTGAAAGTATGCCCTGTGCCGTCAATGCTCCCACAGCTTCGTCATAAAAGCATCCCGCGGGCACCGAGTTTATTTCGTATAAACGCATAAATACGGCCAGAGCAAGGATTGTAAAAAATATGATTATTTCAAGGGGTTTCGATATGCTAATTATTGAGGGTAATACCGGTTCTTCCCCGGCCCCGGGAATTCTGTTTGCCCTGTCGTTTAGTATGAACGCTGCGGCGGCAATAGCAAATAAGGCAAGCCCGGCCGGAAGATTTTTAAAATAAAACAGAAAAATCTGCCCCGCTATGCCGCAGGCAAGCGAAAAATATGCGGCCCATTCCGCAGTGGATTTGTTTTTCCTTAAAGCCGTAGCCGTTTTGTCCCTTTTTCTCATATAAAATAATCTACACCACTACCGCCTATCTTTCAATAATAAACGCATTACGGCGTCTCACTGCCTTACAACGTATATTTTTCCGGTAAGAGAGCCGCCGTTATTTTGCAGTTTTATGATGTAGTAATATATCCCGGGCGAAACCATTTTGTTATTTACGTTTTTCCCGTTCCAGAACACCACCGATTCCTTTGAATAAAAATTCATCACAGCCTCGCCGCTCAGTGTGTAAATGGTTATTATTGACTTGCCCGGCATGTTCGCGAATTTCATCACGCCGCCGACCGCCGTCGAGGGGTTGAAAGGGTTCGGATATATTTCAATATCACCAACATAAACTGCCTTGCCGCCGCTGTATACCGTATTTGAAGCGCTCAACGGATCGCTGTAGGTGCATTCAACCGGCGCGAAATTTATTGCCCCGCCTGACGTAACAGCGGCCGCGGCCGTAATGGTAAAATAAAATGTCTTTGTTTCCCCGCCGTTAAGACTGCCCGCATTTAAACTTATCGCCGTCCCCGTAACAGACCACCCCGCGTTCGCAGGCAGGGACTGGTCAAATACCGCCTGCCCCGGTATGGTTGCAAAAAGTAAAACATTTGAAGCTCCCGTGCCGCTGTTCGTTATTGTTATTTTCATTACGGCCTGGCCGCCCGTGGAAATCGTCGGGTCGTCGGTGTCAAAATTCACCGTTATAACCGCCGGCGCCGGTGTCAGCGTGGATGTGACAGTCGGTGTCAGCGTTGAGGTTTTTGTTGCCGTATAAGTCGGAGTCGCCGTCAATGTAAAACTCTGTGTCGCCGTAAGCGTATATGTGGGGGTAACCGTCGGAGTAAAAACCGGCGTGTCCGTATATGTTCCGGTTGCCGTAAGTGTCAGGCTCGGGGTTGAAGTCTGCGTTGCCGTTAATGTCACGGTCGGCGTGTTGCTCTGCGTTGCTGTATATGTCTGCGTCGGCGACGCGGTATCTGTGGGCGTATATGTAAAGGTATTTGTCCATGTCTTCGTGGCGGTCGGTGTATTGGATGATACGGTATCAGTAGCCGACAGGGTCCACGTGAGTGTCGGTGTAAGCGTCCAGCTTAACGTGCATGTCAGCGTGTAAGTGGGCGTATATGTCGCGGTTGCCGTATATGTGGGGCTTGCCGTGTCTGACTGCGTGGGTGTATATGTCATGGTTATGCTCGGCGTGTAAGTCGGAGTATTTGACGATACCGTATCCGTGTCCGTCAGCGTCGGAGTGGATGTTCTGGTCCATGTGGATGTCGCTGTAGCGCTGGACGTCGGCGTCCATGTCGGACTCGGGCTCGCGCTGGGGCTTGATGTATTTGTAAAAGTCTGCGTGTACGATGGCGTTGTCGTTGAAGTATAGGTTTTTGTATATGTGAATGTGTACGTTGGCGTGGACGTGAATGTAGGCGAATTCGGCGGGGTGCGTGTCATTGTCGGAGTGGATGAAAACGAAGGGGTGTTTGTCGGAGAACATCCGTTGACCGTCACGATAACGCTGTTGGACAATACCGGAGGCGGCGGGTCGTCTGAATCTATCCCCGCCACATTTGTTATTACGGAATTGCACGCCGCATTTACCGTTCCCGTCCAGGATACCGCCAGCGCCCCGGCGCAGGTCGAACCCACTGTCCAGTTAATCACATTTCCGGTTTTTGAGCATCCCGTACCGCCGCCGCATCCCTGATAAGCTATTCCCGCCGGAACCGTGTCAAAAATCCTGGGGTTTGTAGAGGCTGTAAGGCTGAAAACCTTCAGGTTGTCATATTCCTGCGGCCCCTCATTTGCCTGAAAACCGGCGATCCCGTTTCCGGGGATGCTTGTATCCGTGGTTACCATGTCCCAGGCGGGATATTCATTGTCGCCCTGCGGCCATATTTTCATCATAATGGAAGAGCCACAAACCTGGACTTTCACCGTGTACCATTTATTCTGGACGATATTAATACCGTGTGGATTGGCGACACTGGTTCCGCCGATGGAAGATGTACCGGCCACGACCTTGTCCAGGTATAAATGCTGGTCCGATGCGTTTATCCTGGCCATATAAAAGTTATTTGAATCGACCTGGATAAAGTGCATTACCGCGTCCTCATGAGCGGTATTTGTGGAGGGTATCAGCATGTCGCATATATAAATGCCGTCATGTATAGGCGTCATTGTAGAGTCCATGTATCCGGTATATCCCGCCGCCGTGGATGTCTGCTCCAGATATCCGGGCGTTGCGTCCCAGACGCCGCCGGCCGGATTGTTCGTCCATCCGGTGGGAATCAGGCCGTTGTCAAAATTCTGGAACTCGACCAGTGTTGTCCCCAGGTTGTTGTACTGCATGGTGTATGTAATGGTATCCCCGAAATTCGCCGTCGATTCAGAGGCGCTTTTAGAAATTGTAAGGCCTGGTTCGCCGAGGGCCACATTGACCGTGGACGACGAGGTTACGGGATCATTTGATGTCCCTACAGCGGCGTTCGGTATGAGGGTTCCTGTCGTCCCGCTGTTCACCTGCGCCAGAAATGAAACCGACCCTTTCTGCGGTGATGTAATATACGCCGGAAAACTGTTCCATGTTATGTTCTGCCCTATCCATGTCCCGCCGCTGTAAACCTTTAATATTGTAAAACGGCCGTCAACAGCATCGGTTATTGTAAAATTATGAACGTTCCCGGCATCGTAATATATCGTAAAAAGCACGTCAGTGCCTACGTTTGCCGTCGTGCCTTCGGCTACCTTGTTAAGCTTGATATAAGGCGCGGTAAGAGGGACAGTAAACTGGTAACATGCCTGCGCCTGCGCGGTCAGATCCGGATTCATAT
Source organism: candidate division FCPU426 bacterium (assembly GCA_003159495.1). Taxonomy (GTDB): domain Bacteria; phylum Oederibacteriota; class PGYV01; order PGYV01; family Palsa-1178; genus Bog-1181. Next base: position 3,717 of record PLPI01000116.1, read on the forward strand.
AAACGTTGTAACTTGCCATGGCGACCACAAGGAAATATGTGTAACCGGGTATAAGGTCGGACGGTATTGTGACCGGGACGCTCACGGTGTGTGTTCCGGCTGTGGCAACGCTCCCCAGTCCGTTGCACCCCGAACTGGAAACGCATGACAGGCAGTTTGCGGCCGGCGTGGGTTTGGCGCATAAATCACCCACAACCACCTCTGTCTGAGTATCGTTCCCGGCTCCGGCGGCGGGTATCGTGCAGGTTTTATAGATAGTAATAAAATAATTTTCCGGCTCGGGGCCGTAGGTATTTACGAAGGTCCATGTGACAGTCGCGCTCTGGCCAGGAGAAGGGCTGGCAGGTAAAATGGAAACACCTGATACGCTCGAAATATTGGCATAACCATTTACAGCAACAGCCATCAGAGCCAGAAATAAAATGACCTGTGTTAATGCCTTGTTTTTCACGTTAAATACATCCTTAAAGCTCCCTGTTCACCAAAATAATTATACACAGCGGGCGGCAATATGGCAATATACTAAAAGTCAGCGTATTTATTGGATTATTTGGATTTTTTGGTTAATTTAAGAAAGCGCTTTAGTAAAACTCAAAAATACTCATATCTGCTAATTTATATGCTAAATTGATTTAGAATTTCAACTTTCCTGATATCTCACTTGTCAGGCCGTAACCCAGAGTTATAACCCCATCAAGGGTTATGTTTCCTATATTATACGATAAACCCGAAGCAAAAGTTGTATTTAACAATACCGGATTTGTAAAGTATATGTAATTCGTGGGATTAATTAAATAATCAACACTGCATCCGAAATCGTTGGCAAAAACCACCTGTTTTAATCCGGCTCTCCAAGTAATATTTTCATTTATCCTGTCTTCTACAGCAAAATATACCGGCACCGTGAACATATCCGTGGCAACTTCCGTAGAGTCCAATAATATCGTCAAATAGTTATAATCGTTCAAGTTATCAACAAATACATAATTTACGGATATTCCGGCTATCACTGAAATAAAATCGTTCAACTTCAGGTTAGCAGCAGCACCGCCAGCCATTTCATAATCCCTAAAAGTACTGTCAAATCTATCATTCATATCATAAACGCCGTCGTTGTCTAAATCTTCACGCTGCACATCGCTTACCTTTTCGCTGATTGCCGTATACGATGCTCCGATAGTAAGCCAGGAAAGGATGACTCTTGCGTTAACTTTACCGTAAACACCATAATCATATTTAAGCAGTTCGTCCATATAAGGCGTGGTAACCAATGTATCGCTTGTGTAATTTATAAATCCTGAATTTTTCACATACGGAAGCCCTACTGTAACGCTTATATCCAATAAATCTTTTATCGTAAGGCCAAGCGCAAGGTTATAATCCTGCGATAGTCTGCTGCCATTGGAATAATAAAAACTGCCCGGATTACCTTCCTGTATATTATTCCCGTTATCTTCAGCGCGCGCTCCGCAAAATTTCAGAGCCACGTCAGCACCATCATTTAATTGTCGCGCAATTGTAAGATAAAATGATTTTGTAGGAATAAGATATTCCCAGACATTATCGTTTTCAACATTTCCTGAATCAGCAGTATAACCATATATATAGGGGCTTTGCGGTTTTGTCATTGCTGTTTCACCGGTATAATTATCAATTCCGGCGCTTAACATGTAGGAATCTATTGTATAATCAACATAAGCGGTTCTTCCTATTGCTCCGAACTCGATTTCATTCTGGTTATTAATTACCTGCGAAGGATACAGGGACATAAGCATATCGTCGTCATTGACCATCCATGGCTCCACTCCAAGGCCATATATCCTTGCATCAGTGGCAAAACAAAATATATTAAAAGCAAGCAACATGATTACACTCATTAAAGTGATTTTATTTACATTCAACTTGCAACCCTCCCGTTATTTGCGTTTTTTCAAATCTTTTATCCCCTTATAATCATATATGCTTATTGTAAGTCTTGTAGGCTTTTATGTCAACAAATACCCGGTTTTTTCTTTAATTAAATTTAATTTCACATTTCTCTAAATCAATGCTTTTATGATATACTGAAATATATTATACTTGGAGGTTTTTTATGGCTTTAATGAAAATCGGGGCCGTGATGGCAAAAGACGTTATGGCCACAAATAAGGAAGAACCCATACTGTCATTGCTTGAGAGAATGAATAAAAACCGCATAGGAGCGGTCATTGTCATCAACAAAGAAAATATGCCCATAGGCATCGTCACCGAAAGGGATATCATACACGCGCTTGTATCCTACCGCGAAAAAATATTCACAAAGCAGGTGCAGGATATCATGAGCGCCCCGGTACTCACCCTTGACCCGGACCAGGACATTGATTCCGCGGCCATACTCATGACCTTAAACGGCATAAGAAGGATCCCGATAACAGTCAACAACAGGCTGGTAGGCCTCATCACATACCGCGACCTTACAAATGCCCTGCGTAAGAGTTATTTTTCACTCGAGGAAAAGGCCGAGGAACTCCAGGACATGGCAAACAAGGATCCCCTGACAGGGCTTTTCAACAAAAGGTTCATCAACGACGAGTTAAAGAGACAGTTTGATTCCGGCGTGAAGTCCGGCACATCAATGACGGTCATAATGATCGACATAGACCATTTTAAGATAGTAAACGACACCTACGGCCACCAGTGCGGCGATTATGTCTTAAAGACGCTCTCCGTAATACTCCAGACCAAATCGCGCGAAATAAATATCGTGGGCAGGTATGGCGGCGAGGAATTCATAATCATAGGCCCGATATCTGAATACAAATCCTCCCTCTTTTTTGCCGAAAGGCTCCGCTCCGCGATTGAGGATACAGTATTTAACTGGGACAGCCATGATTTTCACATCACCATCAGCGCCGGCATATGTGTCCTGAACTCGGCCATCAAGGACGCCAAAACCATGGTAAAACTCGCGGATGAGGCACTCTACGACGCGAAAAACAACGGTAGGAACCAGGTTAAAATGTCGGAGAAGGAAAAGTAAAAATAATACTATTATAATTGTACAAATAATTTGTATTTTGCCTACGTGCGCCACCTTTATTGTTTTTTCAATCCACGCCAATGGTTGGGATATAGCGACGCACGAATATTTCGATCCATCCAATTTTGCGCCTAGTTTCAATCCACACTTCCGTACGGGAGCGGCAGGCATTGGCGCCTCGTGATTTAAAATATTTCAAAACAAAATGTTACTTTTTCAGGTTCCTTAATTTTCCCCTTGTTATCATTTGGTATTTTATTATAAAAAACATCAAATTTTTCGTAATCTTTTTCCCAACAATATAATACATTGTCTATTTCTACGATTATTTTAAAAAGCTCATAGCCGTCGATTCGTTCAACTTCGCAGAAAAATTTAAGAGTTGAAATTGGCATAGAATGCTCATAGATTAAATCGATACATTCCCCTTTCTCTGCTACTTTAGCATCCGGAAGTATACTCATAATTTGCTGTAGCATTATGTTGTCCATTTGTTTTAATTCCTTTTATTGCGTTTATCTTATACAGCACCTCATCCCTACAAGTATATTATACGACAAATATATGTTTGCAAAATTGGCGTCCTGCGTGTTAGGACGACAGCATGTAATCTGCCCCCGGGCGACAAGACGGTGGCTACTGGAAATATTCATTTGAAAACAGGTTTCAATCCACGCCCCCGCNNACGCCCCCGCGCGGGGGGCGACAAAAAAACAATAGACGGCCGGGGATTTAAATCTGTTTCAATCCACGCCCCCACGCGGGGGGCGACACGTTCTGAGCAGTCATTGTTTCCTAACACTTCGTTTCAATCCACGCCCCCACG
>PLPI01000093.1 GCA_003159495.1 candidate division FCPU426 bacterium
AAAGGGTTTTCCGACAGTACCTAATATAAAAACATTATAAGCAAAAAGCGGTTTTACTCAAGTTAATTTGTGGTTACGTTTGCATGTACAAATAAAACGCAAAAAATAAAAAGGACGGGCCGTAAAACCCGTCCTTTTTATTCCAATATTTTATATTATCTTATAACTTCAACATCCACGGTCTGGCAGGTCACCGTTATAATCCCGAGTACGCCGGATATTACGTAATCAAGAAAACTCATATACGTCTTGACCCTGACTATTTCCTTCGGTTTTATCAGGTCCCCGGTTGAATTGTCCGTTAAAGGCACCAGCCCTTCCAGGATATAAAACACCATCTTTGACCTTACAGTTTTTGGCGCCGGTTTTCCGTCATTGTCAGGCGCNNAACAGCAACAGCAACAGCAACAAACTTTTTCATTTCAAACCTCCCATTTTTAAAATATTTTTTAAAAAATCAATTTAAAATGCGTAACCGGCGTTCGCGCCTACAGCCGGCAAAATAAGCGCTATCTTCGCGAATTGAACCGAGCCGTCCGAAAAGTTCGATAAATAATTGACACTGAATATACCGTCAAGCGAAAAACCGCCGTCAAATATCATCCTGTATCCCAGGTGTAGTCCCGCAGTAATGATAAAAATTGTTGCCTTGCTTACATCCGTTACTCCCGAACCGTCATTTGAGTTTAATGTCATACTGTAGCCGTAATAATATAATTCAGGCCCCAGGAAGAACCCGGTCAGGGCCTTTTTCTGGAAAAACCAGTTTACCCTTCCGCCCAGAGAATAGCCTATCCCGGAAAAGCCGGCATTGCCGAACGAAAGGTCGATAATCGAGGTCGTCCACGCGTACCCGAGGTCAATTCCCAAACTCAGGGAATCAAATATCCTGCGTTCATAATATATGTCCATCAGTCCTAAGCTCAGGGTTACTGGATTTGTGGCAATCAGGTTGGAATAAGAAAGGGATTCCTTTTCCTTTTTTTCATAATAATCTTCCTGCGGCACGCCGCCGAGCTTGTCGGCATAATCGTAATAGACAAGGGCCTTTTCGATGTTCCCCATCTGCTTATAACAATCACCCACGGCGGAATAATATTTTGGATTTCTTACGTCCAGTTTTATGGCGGCGTTCAGGTATTTTAACGCGTTACTATAATTTCCCGCAAGATATGCCGCGGTCCCGGCGTTAAAATAATCCGCCGCCCTCTCGCAGTATGCATTAAACGCGAATAAATTCAATATGACAAAGAAAATAGCGGCNNCTGTTTTTTAGCATCCCGTGTCCCTTTTTTTATTTTTTATATAATATAACAAAATAAATTACAATACAAGCATTATTTGTATGTCACATGGGGAAAAAACAATTAAGCCTTCAGGCTGGCAGCAACAGGCGTTTTTCCGTGGCCCTGCTGTTTATATACTATGTTTTCGGCAGTCTTACTATGGAAAACCAGTATTCTTCTATGGATTTAACAACTTTTATGAACTGGTTGAAATCAACCGGTTTTGTTATGTAGCAGTTCGCGTGCATCTTGTATGTTTTCAGGACATCCGCCTCGGACTCGGATGTGGTGAGTATCACAACCGGTATTATCTTGAGCTCTTCGTCCTGTTTTATCTCGGAGAGCACCTCGTGGCCGCTTTTTTTCGGCAGGTTAAGGTCAAGCAGGATAAGCCCCGGGGTCTTCTCTCCGGAATATTTCCCTTTTTTTCCAAGAAATTCCATGGCTTCGACCCCGTCTCTGGCAACGTGAAGGATATTTGATACTTTTCCCTCTTTTAAGGCTTCTTTTGTAAGTTCCACATCCTCGCTGCTGTCCTCGACCAGCAGTATGTCCACCGGACCGCTGTTTGCCCCGTAATTACTGTTTATGCCGGCCATCCTTTGCCTCCTTTTTTAATGTAAAATAAAATGTAGTGCCTTTGCCAAGTTCCGATTCAACCCATATGGCGCCGCCGTTTTTTTCAACTATTTTTTTTGCTATCGAAAGGCCTATGCCCGTCCCCGGATATTCATCGCGCGAATGGAGCCTCTGGAAAATGACGAATATCTTTTCAAAATACTGCGGCTCTATGCCAATGCCGTTGTCCTTTACGCTGAAAACCGTTCTTTTCCCCTTTACAGCCGCGGAGACATGTATTACCGGCGCGGCCGTTCCGCGGAACTTAATGGCGTTCGACACAAGGTTCTGCAGAAGCTGTACCATCTGTGTTTCATCGGCATGGACTTCCGGCAAATCATCCTTTGTCACAACAGCGCCGCTCTCCAAAATGGCCTTGCCCAGCCCGTATTTTACCGCATCAAATACCGAGTTCATATCAACTTTTACAGTCGCCTTTTTTTCGCCGTAACCTATCCTTGAGAAGGCGAGCAGGTCGTTTATGAGGTTCCTCATGCGCCCTGCGCCGGAGACCACTGTTTTTATATAACTGTCGGCGTCATTGTCAAGCTTCCCGGAATATTTTTTCTCAAGCAGCTGAATATAACCCGTTATCGCCCGGAGCGGTTCCTGGAGGTCGTGCGACGCCACAAAAGCGAACTGTTCGAGTTCCTTATTGGAGCGTTCAAGCCCCTCCATGGCCGCTTTCAGGTCGTTTTCAGCCTTTTTCTTTTCGGAAATATCGAGGACTATTGCCACGCCGTTGCCGCGTTTTTCATCAATTGCCGCCGCGCTTATGAGCACAGGCAGCCTTGCGCCGTCGGAGCAGATATATTCCTTTTCAAAAGGTTTTTTGATCGCTCCGCCGCTTTTTATCTCTTCCATGGCTTCTACGTCAACACCCGCATATTCGTGCGGGGTTATGACCCGCCAGTTAATCCTGCCGGCTTCAAGTTCCGCCCTGGTAAAACGCGTCATATTCAGGAATTCGTCGTTGGCATCGGTTATCAGGCCGTCCGCATTCCAGTATATAACCCCAACAATTCCAGATTCATAAAAGCTTCTGAGCTTCCTCTCGCTGTTAATGAGCGCTTCTTCCGCAAGTTTCCTGGCCGAAATGTCCTCAATGATCGACACCGAATACTGGTATATCCCGTTTTTTCTTACCGCTGAAATATTTATATCCGCCCATACAATGCTTCCGTCCTTTTTAACATACCTCTTTTCGTCGGAATATACCTCTATTTTGCCCTCCTGAAGTTTTTTAACACCGGCGATATTATTTTCCACATCCTCTTTGTACGTAACATCTGTAAACTTCATGTTTTCAAGTTCAGCTTCGGTATAGCCTGTCATCTCGCAGAATTTCCTGTTAACTTTCATCATCCGGTGGTCCGCGGAAACGAGCACTATGCCGACCCGTGTCTGTTCAAAAGTAAGCCTGAATTTTTCCTCGCTCTCGGCCAGCAGTTCCCGCGCGTTCTCGGTTCCGGTAATATCTATTACAGTGGTCACAAGGTTCAGCGGCGCGCCGTTCTCATCCCTGAGCATTGTAGTGCTTACGTCGCACCAGACAACGCTGCCGTTTTTGTGCAGATACCTTTTCTTGCCCCTGAAACCGTTTATTTCGCCGGCGGTAAGCGCCCTGATAGTATCCCTGTTCGCGGGTATATCATCCGGAAATGTTATCTCAGTAAAACTTTTTGCCACAAGCTCTTCCCTGGTATATCCCAGCATACCGGCGAATGAATCGTTTACCTTGAGCATCACACCCCCGGCAGAATTCAGCGCCTTGCCCGCGATGGATTTCTCGAACATGAGCCTGAACAGTTCCTCGGATTTTACCAGTTCCTTTTCTGTTTTACGCAGGTTTGTTATGTCAATGCCGGAACTGACGGCCTTGATTACGGCACCGTCCGGTTCCTTTTCCAGCGTGATGTGCATATAAAACGTTTTTATCCCGCCGTTTTTTGCTTTCAGGCTGCGCTCAAAATACTCAATATTATCTGATTTTCCTTTCATAAGCTTTTCATAGTTTTCCTGGAGCCCGTTCCTGATTTCCGGATTAATGAATATATCGAACCAGTTTTTGCCGGAAATTTCCTTCAAAGGATACCCGAGCAATTCCTCGGTTTTCCTGTTAAAGGTTATTATATTGCCTTTTGTATCGAGCTCAATAATTATCGCCTCTGAAATATCCAGGTAATTTCCGGCCCTTCTGGTTTCGGCGGTCAGGCGATCGTTTATCAGTTTAAGCTTTTGATCGTTTGCCTGTATTGCAGAGGCCATTTCATTGAAATTGTCAGCCACAAGCTGGAACTCATCACCCGTATTGAGTATCACCCTGGCGCCCAGGTCGCCTTTTGCCATGTTTTTGGCCGCATCCGCGAGAACGATTAGCGGCCATGCCGCCTCGGCAGCGGCGCGTGAAGCCGCGAAAGCCGTGAGCAATATTATTATAACGGCAATTATGAAAAATATAATGTTCATACCCCGCACGGGCCCCATAACTTCGCTGTAATCTTCCTTTGCCACGAGCCCCCAGCCTGCCGCTTTATTAAATGTCCATGCGGCAAGCACCTTTACTCCGCTGTAATCAAACCTGACGCCGGACCCGGAGCGTCCGTCCGCGGCCAGCTGCATAGGCACCCCTGTTTTTCCCCCTTTTTTCACGTTCGTCCGGAACGCGCCTTTATCTCCGCGGTTCTGGGTTGAGATAAAAAGTATATCGCTTCCCCGGGATATTCCGGCGAGAAGTTCACCGCTTTTTCCGGTCCCGTTATAATTTTCAGTAAGCCTCTCGATGTCGCTGTTCTGTATCATGAAAGAAAATGCACCGAGAATATTTTTGTTTTTTACCACGGGAAAAATCATGAACATCGCGTATTTTTTCCGCGGGCCGTATTCACCAAACCCGGCGGTTGCCCTGAGTCCGTCCTTAAGTGATGTTTTTAATGCCAGGGCAAACTTTGTGTTTTTTAAATCCGGCGATGTAATTATATTTCCATTGAAATAAGGTTCGCTGTTTATGGATGATACTATATTTCCAGAATTATCAGTGACTATCATGTCGCGGTATCCATGGCCTGAAATCAGATATTCAAAATCCTGTTCCAATCCGGGCGGCTTCATCATCGGCCGTTTTTTCAGCAGCCCTTCCATAAACGAGGCCATGCGCGGATCCGCGGTTATCATTGACCCGTTTTTCTCAAGGCCCTGGATATAATTTGTAATCCTGTCGTCGCGTTCATAAAGTATTGATTTCAGTTTGTTTATTGACTGATTTACCAGCATCCTTGAACTTAATATGGCGCCTGCGGCGGATAAAACGACAAGGGGTATCATGGAAATCACAAGGTAAGTTATAAGATATTTTCTAAAGACCCTGTTTGAAAGATTTTGAATTGCCATTTAGAGACACGCTCGTTTCATTCCGTATCATCTACGGATGTCATGTCAGTTTTATCGTCAGCTTCATCCCTATAATATCTAATGATATATGATAATTATACAGTATGAAAATTTTGAAGTCAATTTTTCAATTTAACAAGTTTTTCGCTGATTTCCCACAATTTTTTTGCGGCAACCTCGTCAAGGGCCTGCGGTGCTGGAGTTGTTATGCGGCAGTCGGAGAGGTATTTTCCCGTCACGCCTTCCAGCTCGGGCGATGATGCGGCGTAAATTGATGTCTTCGCCCCTTTTTCAGGCGTTGACATTAAAAAACCGAATACTGAATAAAAAAAGTTTGATAAAACACCGCCGGAATTGGCGAATCTGGTATGGACAACCCCCGGATGCAGGCTGTTTGAGGTGACTTTGCTTCCCTTTAATCGCCTTGCCAATTCTGACGCAAAAAGGATGTTTGAGAGTTTTGACTGCGCATAAGCAGTCATATCGGCATACTTTTTTTCCGACATAAGATCGTCAAAATTGATGCGCCCCATAATATGCGCCATTGATGCAACTGTTACGACGCGGGCCTTTCCGCTTTTTTTCAGGACTGGCAGAAGTAAATTGGTGAGAAGAAACGGCGCCAGGTGGTTTACACCGAATGTCCATTCAAAACCGTCGGCTGTAAGGGATCGTTTTCCGAACACCCCACCGGCGTTATTAATAAGCACGTCTATCTTTTTATATTTTTTTCTTATATCCGCAGCAAGTTTTCTGACATTTTTCAGGGCCGAAAAATCAGCCAGCATGAGGTCCACTGATTTACTGCCGCTTTTTGAAACCACATAATCCACGCCGTCCTGCCCCCGTTTTTTGTCCCTTGCAACCATAACCACCCTGGCACCGAGTTTTGCCAGGCCAAGGCTTGTCTCCAGCCCGATACCGGAACTGGCTCCGGTAACAACAACAGTTTTGCCTTTCATGATATTTTCATTCATAACACCCTCCGGTTTAATTATTTGATATATTATACCATATTGACGCAGTCAAAACGGACAGCGGAACGGAAAAATCTTAACATAACAAAAACTTGAAATCAGCCATTTCTGTGTGTATACTTTGTCAGTAATAAGCTGTTAAAAATCTTTCCACAGGGGCAAAAAAGGAGATCAATTTATGAAAAAGTTTTTGTTTTTGATTGTCATTTCCCTTTTTATGGTTTTTGCATTTATCATCGCCGGTTGTACCAAATCATCGCCGACAACTGCCACAACCGCAACGATGACTCCGGACGCGGCACAGCAGACCCAGACCGCCGAAGCTCAGCTACCCACCAGCACGCCCACTATGACCCCAAATATGACCGCCACTGAAGGCGCTGTTGAGACTAAAACTGCTGTTGCAATTCAGCCGACCTTAACCCAGACATATATAGCCCGGGTAAATGAAACGGCTACCGCCAACGCAAACGCGTCGGCGACTGCGACTGCCCAGGCGCAGGAAACATCAATAGCGGTTGCACAGGAAACAGCCACAGCACAGGCGCAGCAAAATGCGACATATGCCGCCCAGCAGACCCAGACAGAGCAGGCCACAGAAACAGCGGTGGCACAGTTAACCGGGACAGCGGTTGCAAACCAGCCCGCCGCCACCCAGACAGCCGTAGCCCGGGCAAATGCAACGGCAACGGCACAGGCAAACGCCACGGCTACGGCAATAGCAAATTCACTGGGCACAGTATCCGGTACGGTTACGCTTCCAGGTACCAAACCCGGAGAAACTTATCAGGTGATACTAATCAAGAATATAACCGATGTGGCAAGCGGCTCGTCCAATATACAGGTGAGCGGCATTTTGACCACAAACACAACAATTCCTTTTACAATAACCAATGTTCCGGCCGGTTCTTATTTTTTAATAGCGGCCACGATGAGTTCAAACGGCGCCCCGACATTTGGTGATTATGTAGGCGTCTGCGGCACCGTTTATCCGTCGTTCCCGTCGTCGGCGAATGTGGTTATTACCGGCGGTAACACAACCACAGACAACATTACAGCCGCGGCAGTTTCAAAGGCAATCAGCGGCACTATAACACTTCCCTCGCCAGTCGTAACCGCTCCGGTTAATTTCCAGGTAATGATATACACCAGCCAGCAGTCTTTTACGGACGGTTCGCAGATGTTTTCCGACGGCGGTACGCTGGGCGGCACAGGCGGACAGATAACCAGCCAGAGCGCCACCTACACAATTCCCCTGCTTCTTCCGGGGACATATTACCTGGAAGCATGGGTTGATATGAACGGCGGTTCAAATATAATGGCCGGAGATTACGTATACAGTACTACAATTACCATAGGTAATCCAATAAGCGATATGGCGGGCGATATTACGCTTACGGGTTCAAACGTACAGCCGTAACAGCGTCTGGCAAAACAAAAAAGGCGGCCGAAAGGCCGCCTTTTTTGTTTATATATCAAACATAATATTCCCCGATTAAAATATTATCCTTTGTACCCTTCACATCATCCTGTTCGCCATGTTTTCATGAAAGCGTTTGCAGGTTTCTGATTTTACAAATAGAGCGCATACGCAGCGTATTTTCCATGTTGTTCAGCCCTCTTTTATTAGATCAGATCATTTTTATCCGGAACATATTTTCCCAGCTTTTTAATGTCATTCTCTTCAATCACAATAATATCCATGCCTGTTTCATACCGGCCGTCCGGGGTTGTTTTTGACCACTGGACCTTGCACAGGGTATGCACCGGTTTTTTTAAATTGGTGCTTTTGCCCTTCAAATCCAGCTCAAGCTCGATTATATCGCCCGCTTCGTGCTTTTGGTTTGTCAACATTCCCGCCCCGTTGACGGAAATATTGGTTATTTCCGCCGTAAAAAAATCAGCCTTATTGTCAGGAACATTTCCGTCAAGCACCCTGTATCTTGCCGTTATATCCAGTTCACCGCGCGATTCACCGCGTTTATCAAAGCCGCCCGACATGACAACCTCCATTTTTGAAACCAATTTGAGATATAAAGCCGTACAGTTATTTATCCCTTAATATAATAACTTCCCCGGTGCAGGCGGCCCTTCCGATACCATCCGTCCCGGAGGCAATTAAACGGAACAAATATAAACCGTTTGCAAGGGATTCAAAATTATTTGATTCCATCATAACCGCATTATCACCCGCGTAATAATTCCCGTCAAGTTCAATCCTTCTTATCAGCCTGAAACCAGTTGTGTAAAGGTTAAACTTAACCGCGCCGCAGTCCCTTGTTACATTAAAACCGATGCCCATTTCCCCGTTCCTTGAAGGGTTAAACGGATTCGGGTACGGCCTAACATCCGATAATATAAGCGCCGACGGCTGCGTCGCCACGGTCTGCGTCGCTGTTGCCGTCGGAAGCCAGGTCACAATGTATGTGTTCGTTGCCTGCGGTGTTTGTGTGCAAGTTCCGGTAGATGCCGGGGTGGCGGTTCCTGTTGATGTGAAAGTATTTGTTGAAGTAAATACCGGCGTACTGGTTAAAGTTGATGACGCAGAGGCTGTTAAAGTTAATGTTATTGATGGCGTTGGCGTGTATGTATTTGTCGGCGATGCGCAGCCATCAAGTATCGCCTCTCCAAACCCGCTTGTGTCCTCCCAGTCATCAGGATTTCCGTTCCACATCAGAACCCCGTTACGGGTTGGGCCGCATGTCTCATTGTGGTCGACCGCCGCATCAAACCCGATGGCCAGCGAAGGCGATGGTATCTTCCCGATGTCGCTCCATAATATTTTAAACTCGGCAGAATATCCATTTGCGGTCTGGTAGGTAGCGGCGGTTGTGCCGCCAAGATGTCCGTATACCTCGCGCGCCACCGGATCGCCGTATCTTATTGAAAATTCAAAATCACCTGCGCCGTAAGTTGTTGCGTGGTCGTTGTCGGCGTTTATATAAACTTCAACAGCGTCGTCCTCCGGCCAGTCGGCTGCGGGGTTTGAATTGCAAAGCACGGGGTCAGTCACGTTTACCCCAACATACAGCGCCGCAGCGTCCCATTTAACCATAAAATTCGCGCTTACCCCTCCTGCCGAGCCTTCCGTAACCCTTGTGACACCGGTCCATGTTCCGCCCTGCCAGCCGGCATCATTTAAGTTCCCGTCTATTACAAAAGCCGTTCCCCGGGCGCAGCCTGCGTAAACCACCCCTGATGTCTGCACAGGCGTAGCGGTAAAAGTCTGAGTGGCTGTCCGGGTCGCCGTCTGCGCAGGCGGTGTTCCGGTTATTGCCGCCGTCGGGGTATTTGCCGGCGAAGGCGTAATGCATGGCGGCTGTGTCACAGCCGCAAGCCAGGCCATTACATCCGCTCCGTGGCATGATGTAGGGGTATATGTCCAGTCCTTTATAAGGCTGGGGCTTGAATATGGATTTAAGTCCCATGCAGTGGCGCTGTACATATAATCCGCGTTGTTTCCCCCGTCAAGCCATGAAATTAAACCGGATTCAAACGGGTTGCACCCGCTGTCATCCCAGCCGCAGCAGTTGCCTTCGGCGTTCGTACCCGACATCAGGGATCCGAATTCCCCGACAAATACGCAATACCCCGCGTTCACGGCGGCGGTAATATATTCATCCCAGCTTGGAGCGTCATTATTGCCGGGGTTTCCGTAATATACATGGGCGTCATACGCTATACCATAGCCGGTCATGGTGTTTCCCGTATTTGTGTCTGTTAAGGCGTTGCCCGGTATTCCTGTCAGGTCATGGCACCATTGCAGGCCTGCAGCAATGACTATATTCTTTGCGCCTGTATCGCGGATGGCCTGCAGCATGGTCTGGTAGCCCGGGCTGATAAAACTTCCGGTCCAGCCGCCGTCACGCCACACGCTCCAGGGCATATAAGTCGGCTCATTATAAAGGCCGAACAAAACAGCGGGATTATTTCCGAATGTCGAGGCAAGGCTCTGCCAGAATACTAGGGCATTCATGTCGGCCATTGCCGGGCCAAGCACCTGCACAGAAGTGGATGTGCCCCAGGCGGCCATGCCTGACCAGTGCAGGTCAAGGATAACATAACAATTAAGGCTGGAAGCGGCGTTTACCATATTGGCAACGTAGGCCCTGTAATTATCCTGGTTTGTCAGGTTCTGTGTGGCGGATGAGGATGTTACCCCGTTGCTGTATCCAAACCAAAAATCCTGGTTTAATGGTATCCGGACGATATTCGCTTTCCACGTGTTAACCGCCACATTTATTGACTGTGTCATGTCACCGCTCGGGCTGGCCAGGCCGGCTCCGTCAGCTTCCCATTCCAGCCCGTCCACATTCACGCCTGCAAGCCTGACCGGACAGCCGGTGGAGGCGTTTACAAACTGGTTTCCCGAAACCTCAAGTTGCGCAGGCGCGGCAAAGATGGATGCCGCCGAAAACAATAAAAAGAACACCGCGTATATTGCTGAAATATTTTGCGCCTTTTTCATCCGCATCCCTTTAAATGGAATAGTATATATACATATTTTATCACTACTATTTTTGTTATCAAGAAGAAACCGGCCATTTACCGGATTTACCGGATATTTAATTCAATGGATTGGCCTGCTGAATGCCGCGGTAATGGTATGTATTTGCGCTGGTATTTCACGGTAATGATAAGGTATGAATGTCAGGTTAAGAAAGTCACCTTCTTTACGTTTTCACATCTAAGTATTACGGCACTGCCGGAAAACCCGAAGCTGGTTTTATCCAGGGTATATGACAGTACCATTACAGGGTTGGCGTTGCCTGAACAAACAAGGACCCGGTCGGTTCGGATATGGTATTGCCGCTACAATCAACCCATACTTTTGTCACCTTTAATACAACCGGAGTTGTTATTTTATCAGCAATCGTAAACCATGACCCGCAACCTTCAATGAGCTGTATGTTGGGATTTGGGCAGTACGTTTCTGTGGATACTGCGTTTATGGTCGTTGTCGTACCGTCGGTTACAATGGAATTGAATTTGAAGGCAATATTGGCGCTGATATACGAATCCACATTCCCGACCAGCGTCTTTGACGTATAATCAATTGCGGGAGGCGCGTTAACCGGCGTAATACGATTGTCAGCCACATACGCGTCATAATCAGACCGGCTGTTTATCAGGACCAGTCCGTCTTTTTGCTGGGCCGGCACGCATAAGTGCAGGTCTACGGGTGTTAAGTTTAATACTGTATTAACCGGGGTATTGACAGGCGTGGGATTTGACGGATTCCCTTTCTGCAGGCATCCGGATACAATTGTTAAAAACAACGCAAAAAAAATTATTGAAAATTCTTTTATTTTCATTATTGCCCCCCTAAAACCATATTTTATTTCTTAAAATTCAGACAATACGCAATTCATAAAGTTACGGCCTAAATTTAAGAAAGATTTCCCGGGCGTCAATGCTATGCCCCGGCAGTCTATTTATTTAAATAAAAGACCCCGACATTTAAATAGGCGGCAAAACTTACCCATAATAAATACGGCATCATCATTATCGATGCCGGTTTTGATATCTTCCAGAAAAGTATCACACAGGCCAGAATCGAAACCCACATCGCGGTTATTATAAAAATCGGTATTAAAGTCGTCCGTCCCCCGAAAAATACCACTGACCAAAGGGTATTTAAAATCAGCTGGGCCGCGAAAACAAAAACCGCGGTTTTTACACCCTCAGCCGCAAAACCCTTTTTTACCACAAGAAAAACCGCAACGGCCATTAACGTGTAAAGCAGGCTCCATACCGGCCCGAATATCCAGTTGGGAGGATTTAGCGGCGGCTTCACGAGCCCAGCGTACCATGTTGGTATCGACTGAAAAGTGAATATTGTCCCTATGGCCCCCGCCGCGTAACATAAAACAAGACATGACACGAATACAAGAAAATTTTTCATTCATTCCCCTCCCGTTTTTTGGAAAAACCCGGCTTTTTACCGTCCATCGTCCGGATAAAAAGCCTCAATCAAGCTCCTGCCCCGCCATCCAATTTAGAAAGTCACCCCAAAGTCAAACCCGAGGCTTAACGGCCTTTGTTTTATTCCGGGGTAGATGTCCATTAAACTGTACTGAACTTCCGGCCCAAAGGTCAGCCCCCACTTTCCGAACAGCACATGCATCCGATACTCAAAATGGAGTCCCGCGTCATATCCCGGCATCTTTGACATGTCATAACCCATAAAATAAGCCTGTCTGGTTAACTTTGGCGCGAAATAAAACCCGGCGCTCAATATCGGCTTCAAAGGGGTTGAATACCCGAACTTGAAACCCAGCGCAAACGGTATATTGGCAAACTCCTCGGAATAATCAAGATTTTCGGCAAATTTTATCATCACCCCGGTCTCCAGTACAAAGTAATCATTCAGGTGGTAAAATATATATGCCCCGCCCCCGTATGAAGCTGTAACGCTCATCTCAGAACCGCTGCCGGGGTAAAGATTCAATCCGCCGTGCATGAGGATGTCGAAAGTCAGCGGGTAAAAATTTAAATTCCTGAAACCCATGGTCTGCTCGCCAAGGCTGTCTTCCAGTTCTTTAAGCCCGGGTTTTCCATTGATGCCATACGCTGTTTTTATATAATCGAATGCGGCCTCATAGTTGTTAAGTTTTATATTTGCGCGGCCCGAAGCCTCAAAAGCAGCCGCGTTGCCCGCGTCAATGTAAATTGCTTTTTCATAAGCAACGATAGCCCGGTCAAAATATCCCGCCGCAGCCAGTTTGTTCCCGTAAGATACCCATTGCTCGCTTAATCCTGCATTGTCAGCCGCTCCGGCAAAAACCGAAAGGCACAGCATCGCCCCGGCTATGAAAAGGAGGCGCCTCATAACTTAGCCTCCTGCGCGGATTTTACGTAATCATTGTAAAACCGCCTGATATTGTCGATGTTATCCCGGGTGAAATCAAATTCCTTCGTATCCGCGGGGCCGCCTTCAATTACCGGAGAGACAAATATTAGCTTTATTGAATCCGCATTCACAAGCCTGAGAAGCTGCGGCGGCGTCAACAGGCCGTAGATGAACATCGTCGTGCTGGGCCCGGTGGCGCCTGTCACCGTGCTGCCGCTCATGCTTATGCTGCCGTCGTACTTGTTGCAGATGTGGTATTTTCTTTGTTTTATATAAAAACCGCCGCTGCCGTTTATAACCACCCGTATGCCGTTTGACCTGTCAATGTCAAAATCGGTTCCGTTCAGGGAGTAAATTATGTCAACTCCGTAAAAATCATCCTTTCCGTAGCTCCTCTTATTCAGATCAAAGGAGCATCTGTCGCCGCCCTGATACAGCTGGTTGCCGTACATGGCGGTCATATCAAAAATTCCGTATTTTGATTTATTGATGCTGTAAAAACTGCATCCGGACAGCATGACAACCGCCAGCAATGATATAAATAATTTTTTCAAACCCTTACCCATATTTTACCCACCCCGTGGCATCCATTTTTTATCATTATATCATAACATGTTGAAGTCGCAAGTCTCAAATCAGGAACTAACCCCGTCGTCCGCCCGCATCCAACCCGAAACCGGGAAACAAAAATTTTATTTACTTATAACCATCATCGGCCTGTCCGGCGGCCTTGATTCGCTTCCGGACGCGTCGGAGGCGCTCACGGAATAATAATATATCCCCGTGGCAACGCCGCCCAGTTCACCGGGCCCTGACTTTACCTCAAAATTACCTGTTATTTCATCCGCCCCCCATCTTATGTCGCGTATAAGGCGGAAAGAAACTGTGTATATCCTCATCCTGACCGAAACCGGCGCGCCGGTACACTCAAGCCTGAGAGTAAAATCCCCGCTTCCCGTCACAGGGTCGGGATATAATATGGTACTTGTCACCTCAAATGCCCCGGCGGGCGTGTTTACAGGCGTGGCAGTTGCCGTGGCTGCTCCGGACGGGGTGGCAGTCTGCATAACCTGCGGCGATGCCGTTATTGTTATTGTAAATGTCGGGGTGCAGGTTGATGTCAGCGTATCAGAATATGTGGCGGTTATTGTGTCCGTGTCAGTGGCCGTCCATAGCGGGTTCACCGTATCGGTCACGGTCGGCGTAAGGGTTATTGTCGCGGTTAACGTTCCGGTCATGGACGGCGTGGCTGTCATTGTCGCGGTCGGCGTTCCGGTCACGGACGGCGTGGCGCTGTTTGTTGCCGTAATAACCTGTGTCGTGGTCATTGTCCCCGTCGGCGTAAATGAAGCCGGCGGTATTGCCGTCTGCGTGCCGGTCGGCGCGGCGCCTGCCGCCTGCTTCCATACCCCGCCGCCAAATGTGGTGACATAAGTGTAATTCGTGTCAAAGGTCATATGTTGCGGCGAGGCAAAAGGTATCCCTGTCACGCGCGCCCAGGTTGTTCCTCCGTCGGTTGAGCCGAATAATCCCTGCCCCTCGGTTGAGTAGTAGACATTATTTGTATTACCCGGGTCTATCATGGCCGCATAGCCGTAAGGCGTATGCCCCACGGGCATGTTCATAAGGGCCCAGCTGGCGCCCCCGTTTGTTGACTTCCACAGCCCGCCGTCGCTGTATCCGCCGCAATCCTGCGCCGCGATGAATATTATATTCGGGTCCTGCGGGTTCACGTCAAAATCAGCCGGGTATTTCAGCGCGTGTCCGCCGAAGTTTAAAGCTATGTTTGTCCAGCCCGCGCCCTGGTTGGCCGATACAAAAAGGCCGCCCGCGTTCGCATAAGTTTTTTGCGCGCTCAAAAGGCAGTATAATTTCCCCGTTACAAGTTTAAGAGAGTATACGTCATGGTTCGTGCCTATGGCCACCGGCGCGGTTGCCGCCCAGTTAGTGCCGGCCGCGCTTGTCGATTTATAAACGCCGTTGCCCCACGATGCCGCGAAGTAAACGTTATTGACCGGGTCAAAGACAACGGAAGTTGTGGGCGAGACAGGCATACCGGTGGAGGCAGGCGCCCATGTGGCTCCGTAGTCCGTTGACTTTGCGATGCCGCCGCTGCCCGCCCTGCCAAGGGGCCAGCTGTGGTCTATGTCATGGAGCCCTCCCACCGCGGCAATAATCACACCCGGCGTCGGATTAAAGGCTATCTGGTAAAATGTATTCGTCCACGCCTGGGAAACAGTGCCTTTGCGGGCGGTGTCATACCATGTCTGCCCCGCGTCGGTTGAGCGCGCGAAGCCTATGTCGGTATAGCATATATAATGATAATTTGGATTATTCGGGTCTATGACGTACTGCCACGAAGTGGTCATTTCAAGGCCGCGCGACGCCCACTTCTGGGCCGCGGCGCGCGGCGCCGTATCGGAATATGTGGAATAGGCCTCCTGCCATGTGGCGCCCGCGTCATCGCTTAAAAATGTCTCGCCGTAATTTGTGAACATACAGCGGTTCGAGTCGGCCTTATCCACGCACAGCATGGTGTTGGGCGAGCCCCATGAAAAACTCAGGTCATAGCTTATCCATCCCATTGAGGCGTTGGGCGCCGGGTTTGTGTCAACAAGGGCCTTTGCCCATGTTCCGCCCGCGTTGGATGTTTTCCAGACACTGCGGTCCGATGTGTTTATGGCATATGCCGTGGATGTGTCGTTGTCCGAACAGGCCACCATGCCGAACCAGTCGCCCGAGCCGGAGAGCGTCCATGATGACGCGTCGGTGGAAGTATATAAATCACCGTTGCTGCCGTCTATCTCATATAGCCGTCCTGAAGTGGCGTTGCTGGCCCCGCAAAACCCGGAAGAATTCGTTGAAGGCAGTCCGTTGTTTGCCGCGGCCCACGTGGCCCCGTTATTTACGGACTTAAATATCCCGTTCCATGACCCTGCATAGCACGTCCTGCTGCCCGTGGCGCTGCGCTGGTCCACCATGAGCCCCTGGATATAACCGGAGCTTACACCCGGCCCTGTAAAAGTTGTTCCGCCGTCAGTGCTTGTATAAACCCCCGCCTCTGTTCCGACAAGCATGAAGCTTGCGTTTGCGCGGTCTATACAAATGACCGTTACCCTGTCCGCGCCCCATGCCGGTGATGCGTTCAATACCGACCATGTCACCCCGGCGTCAAGGCTTACCATCAGCTGTGAAGGATTGTTATTCAAATCCTGCCGCCTGCCGTAGCCGTAAACCTTATCAGGGTTTACCGGGTCATAAGCCATGGCGCACATAAATCCGTTGCCGAAACCGTAATCAACGTCCGTGCAAAGCTGGTAAAAATCCAGCATGTTCCAGGTGGAGCCCCCGTCAGTGGAGCGGTACCATCCCGACATATCAGAACCGACAAAGCGAAGATTTGGGTTCAAAGGAGATATGGAAGGAGCATACTGGGCGCCGCCGCCGCCGATGCCGGTGACCGACCATGCGGAAAAACAAGGGGAAGATATAAGAAAGAAAATAAAGGCAAGAAATAATGTAGCCGGCCCGCGTCCTATGAGTTTAATCATAGTGATAGTATATCAGCAAAATATGAAGACTTCAAGCTTCATGGCCCTGAACTGTAAGGGCAAAACCGTGGCAGTGTCATCAATAAGGATTGTCAGATATCAGGTAAAGGCCCGACCCTTTTTAAATATTCTTCTTGATTTAAAGGTCATTTGGAGTAAAGTTAAATATGAAAACAGCCGGTTGGTTTTGATGTTACTGATACCGGTTGAAAGAATAAAATCAAACTTCGGAGGAAATAATGAAAAATGAAAACAGGCCTGATTATGGAATAGACGGTTCGCCTTTTATGTTTATCAAATTAATTGTTGCTGAAATAATTCTGTTTGGAACAGGCGGTTATCTGATAACTTTTAACAGCCTTATAATAAAAATTTTAGCCTCTGTTCTTATCCTGTCCGGTCTGCTGTTTGCCCTTTTTATTGTAACGTTTGTAATCTATGAGACGGGCGGAAAACTCCGCTACAGGGACAAACTGCTTTCCATGGTTGACTGGAAAGGAAATGAAGCCGTGCTTGATGTCGGCACCGGGCGCGGGCTTTTGATGATAGGCGCGGCTAAAAAGCTGGATAAAGGCAAGGCCACAGGCATTGATATCTGGCGGCAGGAGGACATGATGAACAACTCCTCCAAAAACACCATGAAAAACGGAGAGCTTGAGGGGGTTGTCGGAAAAATCGAGGTTAAAAACGAGGATGTACAAAAGCTGCCCTTTTCAGCCAAAACCTTTGACGTGGTTCTTTCCAATCTCTGCATTCACAATATTACCTTGAAAGAAGGAAGAGACAGGGCGTGCCGTGAAATAGCAAGGGTTTTAAGGCCAAACGGCGCCGCAGTAATATCAGATATACTTCATGTGAAAGAATACGCGGAAATTTTTAAAGCAGAAGGGCTCTCCGTTGAAATTTTTAATGCGAGTGTTTTTGACGGAGCGCCATTCTGGTATAAGATTGTAAAAGCGGTCAGGAAATGAGTAAATGACCCGCCATCCCTTAGTCTCCCTAATATCCCGCGAACAACACTTTCGCCTATCGCGCCCTTATTCCGCCAGGATTTAGGATATTTTGAAAATGAAAATATAATAGAAATAACAACTATAAAAATAAATAGTAATACCACCAAATAATTAACCCCGGTTCTTAAAATAATTCAGCTAAATAATAGTTAAGCTGCTTGCTGCGCCCCACCCGTGCCGTCCGTTCAACCATTAAATGCTCAACAGGTATCATGTATGCTTCCAGACGCCGTATTAAGCGCATACAATATTCCGCTATATGAAATATAAAAAATATTACCATTATAATATGCCCCCGGTGAGCGTATGCTGTTATGAGTGCTTGTTGTCCAAAGCGTACCGCCATTTACGGATGATATGCTGTATATTTTCCCTGCTTCTGTTCCAAAACACAAATTGCCCGTATTTCCCTGACTTGGAGGAATATAGGTAAGTCCAGACAATATTGCCGCCCCATTACTTGAATTAACCTGCCATATTATTGTTCCATTGTCAGCGTTTAATTTATATACCATGCCGCTATTAGTTGAAACGGCAAGATAATTGCTGTTCGCTTCGTTATAATATAAAGGCGTTGAATAAATAATTTGGCCTGTTTTAACTTCCCATACTGTCGAACCTGTTATGGCATCATATGCTCCGAGATATCCGTCGTTGGATGCAACAAATATTGCCTTTCCGTTTGTGGCATTAGCGCAATTTCCAGCAGCCAGTGCGGTTACAATCTTCCCACGAAGAACGTGTGTCCATATAGTTGTTCCATTTTGGGTCGAATCAAATGCCGTCAGAACGCCGCCGGGCGTGCATGTGTACATATAAACATGGTTATTAATAGCCAAAGAAACAAGGGAAGAATAGCCTACTGAATCGTAAGAACCACCTAATGTGGATTGCCATTTAAGGCCTAATGTTGAAATCGAATTTGCGGTTGTTCCACTTCTGTATTCATCACCCCTGAATTGGGACCAGTCAGAGGCGAATAACATTATCGAATCTAATATAAACATTAATAATATGATAATTAACAGGCTTATCCTTACATATTGCAAGCCTGGCGTTATTTGCCTTTCTTTCACCCTAAACTCCTTTTTTTAATTAGTATTATTTTTTTCTCTTTCAAATATTACATTAATATCTTTTAATACCTGTTCTTTTTTATAAACATATTCTTCTTTTTCATCATAAATCACTTCTATTGTTTTGTTGTCTTTCCAATTAGCTGTAACAGAGCAGTTTCGGGGTGAAGTAAAAAAATAATTACCTCTATCGAAATCTGTAATGCCAATAATAAACGGAATCCATCCTTTCAAAACACAAACAGCCGTATAAGTCGAACTTGATGCACCACCACAGGAATTAACATAAGCAATAATCTTATATTTTCCATCTGGGGACATCTTGTTCTCTAAAATAGAATCACTACAAAAATAACAATTTATTATTATATATAAAAGCAACAACAAAGCTACTGTTCCAAATAGTATTAGTTTAATGCTTCCAATACCAGATTTCATTTTTTTGTTTTTAATAACATTGTGCATAATAATTTATCCCTTTTTCTATCATTATTTCATCATATATTTTCTCGCCATATGCATTTTTGGGCACATCTTTTAATTTTATTCCTCTAATATTTGTATCGAACCAAGCCACTTTATCTTGAATAAACCCTGCAACAGCTTGCAACGTATTTTCTGTAAACCCTACTTTAGTTCCAGTTGCACCATAGTTGAAATTACCAAACTCGTCATACTCTATGTTATGTTTTTTATAATCCCATACTGAATAGGGTAAAACTTTAACAATCCAAACCATTGCGCCAATAGTTGAATCGTCAGAATTTTTTATATTTTGATCCACAGATACTCCTCCTGGTGATATTGGCGCAACACTGTCGTTTCCATCATTGTCTTGACTGTTTGTTTTGTTGTCGTCTTTACAATCGTCATATTCAACTTTTGCCGAGTTGCCAGTTGTAAAAAAATCTACTACCTTATTTATAACATCAGCAAACCAATTTTCCCCATACACATCCGTTACATTTAACACATTGTTTCCGCAATAATCATACATGTTGATGATTGTTTTGTCGTTAACAACCGGATCCATCTCAACAAACCTGCCCGTCTTTCCGTCATACCAGCGTGCAGCAAAATAATATAACCCGGCATCATTGTCAAACATATTCGACGACATTCCGCATTTGCTTATGCCTTTTGTCATACCCTTGCCAAACGCGTCATACGTTTCCTTTTCCACCGGCATACCGTTATCATCACAGACCAACATTACATTTCCAATGCGGTCGGGATAATAATAATAATTTACCAAACAATCCCCTGTTGTGTCTGAATATGTCCTGTTTTCTTTCAATAATACGCCTCCGGGACCGCGTGTATATGCGATTATTACCTTGCCATTTGCCATTTCAGCTACCAGGTCACGGCCGTCGTAATAGAATGTATGAATAATATTATCCTTGTTGCTTACCCGTGTTTTAAGCCGCTTCTCAGCGTCATATGAATACATTATATGAGTTCCTGTGCTTGAATTAATCGCGTCCGTTAGCATATCCGTATCATCATGGGTTAAATTCACACCGCCTACATCCGTTGCGTTTCCATTGCCGTCATACGTCCAGGACGTACCTTCGTCCCCGGTTCTTTCACCTATTGGATCATAATTATAAGACAGAAAGTCAGGAGTGTCGGACCTTGTAAATTGACTTTTTTAATAATCAAACTTGAACTCACTCAAAAAATCAATTTACAAGGTCCGCCCCCACTAACCCCCATGACGTAGGCACCACAAGGGGGGTGGCAATTTGCCCCCATCCTTTTGCAAGTTCCGGATCGCGCCTTCGCATGTCTTTTATGTACCCTCCCGGCTGAATATAAAAATCTGGGTCAGATCCTGCTTCATTATCCTATTTCTCCCGTCATTTCCCTCTGCCATTCTTTTTCCCTGCTTTTCCCGCCCCTGTCTTTTTTACCCTCTTAGGAAGCTTCTTCCCCTTGCTCGCCGCGTTCCACTCATCCACATCAACACCCTGGGCCTCCAGCTTTTTCCTGTTAACATTAAAATAAGCTTCCTGAGCCTTGCTTACATAAGGCATATCCCACCGCCTGTTTTGAGATGATAAGACAGAAACATCTGCCGGCAGAAAGATATACCTGCAGTTATGGTTATTTTATTGAATTTTATATCAGGAATGACCATGTCTCCGTTTTCAGCCATTGCCGCCTCATATTATGTGTGTTAGTCCCATTGTTTATCGTAACCGGATTATATAACAAAAACCGGCAATTAACAATGAACAATTACGGCTTTTTGCGTAAATATATTTGTAAAAATCAGGGGTGTCGGACCATGTTAATTGACTATTCCAATCCGTTCCCTATCCACCAGTCCTTATTACATTTGTAATAACATTTATCATGATTTCCTTTTCCTTAGGACTGCTTACGGCCGCAAGCAGCGTCAGCGCGGCAAGGGCCCCGTCGCTTACCCGCTTTTCACCTTTGTTTAAGTAAAGCATTCCGTTCTTTGACATATAGTGCAGAAAAAGTATTGCGGCCAGCCTTTTGTTGCCATCGGTAAAGGGGTGGTCCTTTACCGCGAAATAAAGCAGGTGGCTGGCTTTTTCTTCCACG
The DNA here is from genome assembly GCA_003159495.1 of candidate division FCPU426 bacterium. Classification (GTDB taxonomy): domain Bacteria; phylum Oederibacteriota; class PGYV01; order PGYV01; family Palsa-1178; genus Bog-1181. Next base: position 21,342 of record PLPI01000093.1, read on the forward strand.
GTTGGATACAGGTCCTTGCCGTCAAATGTCTGGTTTATAGCTCCTATTATGGATTTGAGTTTTGACATCGGACCCGTGCCAAAAAACGCAGATCCTTTTTTGTATTCTTTTTTGGCCCTTTCAACAACGCTTAAAGCTTCTTCAAATTTGAGTTCATATGTCGGCGTCAATTTGCCGGTGCTTTTCAGCGCCATATCATCATAATCCTGAAGAATCTCCAGCGACCCCGAATAACCCGAAATCAGGTTTATAAGCTCGACTTCCATGCCTATTGAACCCGGCAATTTTACGGCCGCACCAAGGGCGCCGACCACGGACTTTAATTTTTTTAAACCCTTCAATTCTCTTTCCATGCGTTTTATATTCACCGCGTAACCGTCTTTAATATATCTTTTCAACACACCGGAAGCCCATATCCTGAACCTTACCCCTGCCTGTGATTTTACCCTGTAACCGACCGAAATGACCACATCCATATTATAGTAGTCCACATTGTACTTTTTCCCGTCAGAAGCAGTTGTTGCAAATTTTGCAACAACTGAGCCGCTGTCAAGTTCGCCTTCCCTGAATACATTATCTATATGCCTTGATATTACCGACTTATCCCTGCCAAAAAGGGCTGACATTTGATTTAAATTGAGCCAGACTGTTTCATTATGAAGTTTTACCTCCAGTTCAAAACCGCCATTTTCTTCATTGAAGATTTTCATTTCTCCATAAAGGGCAGGTTCTTCTTCAGATATAAAATCACCGGCGTCTTTATGGGAAATCATATACGCCTTCCCCATTTTGCCCGCTTTTATTGTGCCATTTTTAACTTTTTTAAAAACCGCCACCCTGCTGATGCCCATTAGTTTCGCCAGCTCCGGTATGCTGTAATACTCTTTTTTATCCAAGCATTTCTCCCGTCGTTAACCAAATATTATGTTTACATATGTTAACTAATAATACAAGTTAACATATGCGGTATTAAATTTCAATTACAATCTTTTTAGGATCCGTGCGGTTCAATCCTTCCCGTCCAATCCGCTGATAAACTTTGACAGCATCATGGCGATGCTGTTAATTTGGGATTTTAATGAATCATTTTTTTCGTTAGATATCAATCCCTTGCGTTTGCACAATTCCAAAATAGGGACACACTCGTGCGCGGAACCACGGGCAATATAAAAGAATTGTTTTCTGTCATTTTTATGCCGTCTCCCGTTGCCCTCGGCAATATTCGCCGGTACGGACAATGCCGCCCTGTTTGCCTAATCCTTAATGTAATAGGTGCCCCTGTCAAAGGATTCGGTTAAGTTCGAGATTTCCTCGGCGAGGTCGAGCGATTTCTGGTAAACTTCAAGATTTTCGAACATGAAAGACATGATTATCCCCCCCCTTTGATTTTTAGTGTGGTGTTTTTTAGGATAAAGACAAATACCTTTAAAATCTATTTCCAGAACAAAACAAATACCGATAGCCGAACAGTCGAACAGCTGACCGCAGCCGATTTTCTATTTGTTCGGCTGTTCGATTATCGGCTGCTCCGATTTTCGGCTCAGCCGAAAATCATGGCTGCCCGGGGTGGATTCGAACCACCATAGGAAGCTCCAAAGGCTCCAGTCTTACCATTGGACGACCGGGCAACAGAAAAGGCCATATTATGACGGGGATATTATAACAAAAGAGGGATAAAAATCAAACAATCTTATATAACCAAATTTTCGTTTTTATCTCAGTATTATTACCTTGTTTATCACTCCGGATTTTTCGGCTCCTTTAATATCCCTGCTTACCACCTCGTAAAAATATATGCCGTTGGAGAATGCTTTGAACAGGTCGGCCTGGATGGAACCTTTGTTCATTCCCGCACCGGATGGATAGAGGCTTTCTTCCATAATCAGCCTTAATGCCCTTGTATAAAATCTCACCTTTACCGTATCCGACGGGTCCAATACTTTATAAATAATATTCAAATCCCCCTTTGACGGGTTGTACGGGTTTGGATAAACAATTTCCTGCGTTGCAACTGCCTGCGGTGTATTGGTCGGCGTCGCAGCAACAGTCAATGTCAAAGTAATTGTGGCGGTAAAAGAGGGCGTAATTGTTTTTGTCGGCGGCGGAGTCGCTGAGGCCGTATTTGCCGGGGTTATGGTTATTGTCATTGTGGACGTCTGTGTATTTGCCGGAGTATTCGTTCCTGTTTGTGTGTATGTCTGCGCCGCCGTGGCTGTGTTTGTAAATGGCGTTGTTTCCGTCAGGGTTGGCGTTACAGTGTATGACGGTGTGTTTTGCTGCGTCCATGTCGATGTTGCCGTGGTTGTCACGGTCAACGTCGGCGAATCACCTTCGGTCGGCGTGTCTGTTATTGAATATGTCAGCGTCGCGGTAAAGGTAAAAGTATCCGGCAGCGTGGAAGTTTCCGTCAGCGTAGGTGTGTACGTGGCTGTAAAAGTGCCCGTTGATGTCAGAGTCGCGGAATATGTGGGCGTCGGCGTTATTGTAAATGTCGGCGTTAATGTCAGCGTCTCGCTGAAAGTCGGCGTGGCGCTTTCGGTCCAGCTCGGGGTTGCCGTCTGCGTATCTGTCATCGTGCCATAGCCGGTCGTCCATGTGGGTGAAATTGTCAGCGTGGATGACGCAGTCGGGGTTGATGTGTATGTTGAAGAGGCTGTGGATGTGCGGGTTGCCGTAAATGTCTGTGTCATTGAAGGCGTATCAGTGGCTGTTTTTGTGAATGTCGGTATTGTTGTCGAAGAAAATGTCCATGTCAGCGTCGCCGTAGCAGTACCTGTCGGCGTATAAGTCTTTGTCGCGCTGGCGGTAAATGTCTGCGTCGCGGTAAATGTTCCGGTTGCCGTCTGCGTCCCGGTGGGCGTAAAGGTCACGGTCGCTGTAAAAGTGGGCGTTGCGCTCCCTGTTGCCGAACCAGTCGGGGTTGCGGTGCGGGTTATTGTAGATGATGGCGTACCTGTAAATGTCGGCGTACGGGTCTGCGTGGAGGTTGCTGAATTTGCCGGCGTCACAGTCACGGAAGGCGTCACAGTCGGCGTCGCCGTCAGTGTCGGGCTCGATGTTGACGTGCGAGTCGCCGTGTATGTCATAGTGGCGCTTGGTGTCGCTGTAAAGGTCTGCGTATTTGTCCTCGTAAATGTCGGGGTGTTGGTCCTGGTCATGGTAAATGTAAAGCTTGAAACGGGCGTGTTTGTCGGCGTTGTCGGCCCGCCGCACGCGGATACTCCCGTCACGGGATTTATCCCGGTTAAGGCATCCTGAGTCGTCGCGCTTGTATATTCGCAGACAAGGTTTGCCCCCTCAAATAGGTTGAAATAAGGGTCCTCGTGATATGTGGTATTTGTCCCCAGCTGTGAAAAATCATCGCAGCTGTCGTCAAATGGAGTTGCCCATGAATTCCTGTAAATTTCAGCGCCCGAACTCAGGTCAAGATAACCGCCGTTTGCCGGTATTACAGTTACCCCCGAAAATGTCAGGTCCACGTATTTATTAACTTTTCTTGTAGATGAATATATATAAGTTGTTGCCGCCGTCGCGGTTACCAGCGTACACGAAACGCTTCCCTGGCTGACCCCGGCAGAATTATATACGGCCCCGCCCCAGCACCCGTTTATACCGAAGGTGTCTGATGTGTTTGCGCAGTAAAAATATGCCCTTACCGTCAGGCTGTTCAAAGCAACGTCAACCGTGTCGTTGTTGATAATCTTCACCTTATACTTGAAGGAATTTGCAACGCACGGGTCGTTTCCGCTGTTGTCGTTTGCCACCTGAAGGTTCAGTTTATTCGTAGCCGGGGCTGTCGGAGTTACCGTAAAAGTCGGTGTAACGGTCGCGGTGAACGTCTTTGTCCATAACGGATTTGCAGTCAGTGTCAGCGTAATGGTCGGCGTCGCGGTGGCCGTGTACATGTTCCTGAAATTGGGAAAATTTCCGGTTATCATTAACAGCGACATCAACTGATGGCAACCGCCGTAATACTGTGATGTGATATCCATGGTGGATAAATAGGAATAAAAACTGTTTATGACCGTCTGGTATGTTGAAGAAACCATGAGCGAGCAGGCCGCCGGCCCTATAAAAGCGCCGTTATGGTTTGAGCTGGAAATCGAGCCGTTTGAGGTGTTGTATCCGTCTCCGACTCCGCCCGCGCCTTCCGGGCCGAATAATGAGGCCAGGAGGCCTATCTCGGTCTGTGAATTCGTGTCGCCGTTCCAGATATAATCGGCCGCGTATCTCCATGGTATCCTGCAGGAATTGTAGCCGTATGATGTGCTTCCAAGGGTTTCCCCGACCAGGCCGTCAACCCCCTTGTTGGCGTTGATATCCGCGGCGCATTTCGCGATAACATTGTTCCAGAAGGTTGTGTCGCTTGTAGCATCGCCGTAAACCCTGTACCAGGCCGGCGTGTAGTATGAAGGGTAATATGTGCCGTCCCAGTTGTCCCCGGGTTTGACATGATAGTCCGAAGACCCTATTTCATACTGCTTGATTTTGGCCACTTCGGCCTGTCCGAGCGCGAGGTAATTATATGTTCCGCCGCTCCCCCACTGTTTGTCAGCCATGATAAGGGCAAAGGCGATATCCTCATCCCCGTCCGTGGCGGAATACGTGCCGGAAATATTTCCCGAAGAATCCTCGTGCCAGTTCATGAGCCCGTAGGAATCATTATAATGTGTTTTGTAAACCCATAACCCGTTAAAAGTGGCCTGATCGTCAAAATAAACAGTGATTATCATACCATAGCCTATGCCTTCGGATACGGTATCATTGCCGTCGGTGTTTCTTAATACCCTTAACCCGCCCGACGGGCATCCGCCTGACGTTATATAAGAACTTTTCCAGCTTGAATACAGGTTTGAAAGCGTGGCCGAACTGCCGTTGGTGGCTTTTATTCCATGGGGATATGTGAAATTTTGCGGGAACGGAAAATTACCCGCATAAGAATACGCAGTGACAGCTGTAATTACGCCGAATATAAAAACAAGCCTTTTTAGAGTAAAGCGCATTTACATATAACCTCACTTTATCTCCCTCAAGCATAATATATCATAAAAATATGCTCTTTTCTATAATAAAAACCTTTTCACAAAATGAAATGTGGTTTTAATTTACCACCCGTATTCAATGACTTCCTCATGAGGCCTTCTCCACCAGCCATCGAAACGGTAGGTAAGATTTACGCCAAGCATCATTCCGGAAAAATCTGCGGCAATATTGTTTCCGCTGACTCCAACCAGCGGGCCGCCTGCCTCCCCGACAAAAGCGCCGTTAGAATCATATACCGAGGAAACGGAAGTCAGTTCAGAAATGTTCGCGAACCTGTATCCCAGATTCAATCCCAGCGAGAAGTTCTTCGTAAACCATAAATCAGCATTCACAACTCCTTCGCCGCAAAATCCCCAGCCTTCAAACAACGCCTCGTAACTTCTGTCAAAATTCGTTGTATCCACAGTGTGCTGGTAATAATCAATATACCCGTCCGCGAGCCCGCCGTATACACCGGCCGTAAGGGTAAATGGATTGCCTTTGCCGTGAAATGTATATGATAAACCGAGCATTAAAGGCACCATATAAGGTGTCACCTGGTAATCCTGGTAATAATATCCGTTAGTCGTATAATTATATGTCATTTCTCCTGAATCCATTCCTATAAATTCCATCCTGAAATGCACTCCGAGCCCCTCCGGCGCAATATACATCGCGTCAATGCCGGTAAACCACGCGTTTCCAAGCTGTATGTTTGTGATGCCATCTCCTGAATCTTTTGTTATAAGGTCCGAATTTACCTTTGACATGTTAACCGAGGTGTAGCCGCCTATAAGTTCGGTATAATAGCCGTAACCAAAAATATTTGAAGCAGAAAGAATCGCGAAAAGAACAATGGCGCCGAAGATTTTCTTCATTGCACACTCCTTATATTTTATTTTTAAAAAATCATCTTGAATATTTGACGGTTGTATCTGATAAAAGGTTTACATAAATTACCACCCTTTTCGGAGTCACTCCTCAAGCGAGCCTGTTCCCCGTATTAAGGGTGTCTTGTTTATTACTTCGCCTTGCCTGCCGATTTTGCCGCAACAATTTTTTTTCCGGCTTTTTCTTTCCTTTTCTTTGCCTGGCGCGCCTCAGCCTGCGACCTTAAAACCCTTTTCGGTACCGAACTGCTCATAATTAACCTCCTTTTTGGACAAACCTGCGGAGGGAATAATATCGCCCTCATTGATACCCGCAGTCTTTTAAAACTGTTTATACATATTACACTATTTTAAATTATTATGCAGGATTTTATTATGCGCTGATAATATTTAATGCTTTACCGCGAGTCGGGCAGGCTTACCGTGAATATTGTCCCCCGGCCGGCCTCGCTCACGGCGTTTAAGGCCCCGTTGTGGTAGTCTATTATCTGCCTGCAAACGGTGAGCCCCAGACCGGTCCCTTTCGCCTTTGTGGTAAAAAACGGGTCGAATATCCTGGGCAGGCTCTCGGGCCTTATGTGCTCGCCGTTGTTTTCAAAGGCTATTTCCACGGCACCCTCCCTTTTCACGGCGGAGATTTTTATCCTGCCCCCATCCTTCGGCGCGGCGTCAAGGGCGTTATTTAAAATATTGTAAAAAACCTCTTTTATCTGTATCGGGTCGGCGGGTATCGAAACTCCCTCAAGGCTGCCGTAACTTTTTTCAACAGCGGCGTTTTTCCCGTTCTTGTCCGCAATGGCGCCCACGGATTCGTCGAGGATATCATAAATTGCGGTGTTTTCATAGTGAGGCGGTTTTAACCGCGAATAATAAAGCAGGTTGTTTATTATCTGCACGCCTTCGGAGAGCTTTTTCTGTATATTCTCCAGGCTCGCGGTCATATATTGATCCGTTGTCTTTCTTTTCATGTTATAAACCACCACGCCTATCGCGGCCATCGGGTTCCTGAGCTCGTGGGCAACTATTGCGGCCAGCGACCCTATGTCCGAAAGGCGCTTTGACTTTTCAAGCTCCAGTTTTGTTTCAACAAGGGCCTCTGTCTTTTCCCGGACGAGCCTGTAAAAGGTCTCATTGTCGCGTTTCAGTATATCTTCGGCCTGTTTTCTCTCGGTTATATCCTCATTTGTTGACATCATGACTTTTCTGCCGTTCACCTCAATGGTGTCGGTATTTACCAGCACGGCGCGCTTCACGCCGGAGCGGGTAACAATATCCATTTCAATGAGCCTGGCCATGCCGTTTTCCGCGAATTCATCAAGTACATGCGCCCACTTTTCTATGCGGGAAGGCAGGCCGAGCTCCGGCAGCGTTTTGCCTACGACCTCTTTTTTATCCGTAAATCCGGTTATATCAAGCCATGCCCTGTTTACGTCGATGAGCCTGCCGTCGTGGATTTCCGCAAGGGATATTCCCACGGGCGCGGAATTGAATATCGTCATAAATTTCTGTTCGCTTTCAATCCGCGCGTCTTCGGCAAGTTTCCTTCCTGTAACTTCCCTGCTGATAATGGTTGCCCCTTCCGCCGAAGGAAATAACCTTACATCAAAATACCGCGTCATTCCGTCAATTACCGTTTTATTTTCGTAACGCATGGATTTTCCTGTTTTCAGGCACACCATCTGGTATTCTGTGGTTTTTCTTGTATCTTCGTTGTCGCCAAAGATTTCGATCCTTGTTTTTCCCAGGGCTTCTTCCGCGCTTATTCCCGATATATTTTCCGCGGTTTTGTTCCAGTAGGTAAACCTGAGGTTCCTGTCAATCGCCGTAAATGTGTCAAGGATGCTCTCGGTAAGAAGCTTGAGCCTGTTTTCGTTTATCTTCAGAAGTTCCTCTGTCCGCCTGCTCTCTGTGATGTCCACGAATGACACGACCGCCCCGAACAGCCTGCCGTCAACAGAACGTATAGGAGCCGCGCTTGCCGACACCCACAGCTTATTTTCCGAAAAAACCGTTCCCATAACAACATTTTGAACCATCTCTCCGCGCAGGGCACGGACTGTGGGAATATTATCCGGTTTAAGCGGAGTCCCGTCCCCGTTCTCCCACTTGATTGTTTCAAGCCTTTGCTTTATTGTCAGCTCCTTAAACGCCTGCTCAGGAAGGAGCCTTTTCGCCACATTATTCATCATTATGGCCTTTCCCGATATGTCGTAGGCGATAAGGCCTGTGGCCATCGATAAAATTATAGAATCCAGTTTTGCCGCCCTGTCCTGGACCTCTAAAAGCAGCCGTTTATTTTCCTCTTCGACGCGCCTGCTGGCGGTAATATCCTCAATGAGCGACATTACGGATTCCATCTTGCCGTTTTTGTCCAGCAGTACCGAGTTGTACCATGTGCATACTATGACGTCCCTTGATTTTGTGACATTCCGGTTCGTTGATGTTACCGTTAACTCACTGCCGCTGGAGAGCCTTTCCATGGTCTTTTCCACAATCTGGATGTCGTCCTTGAATATCAGGTTCAAAAGATCTATCCTTATCCCTATGGTCTCCTCTTTTTTCCACCCGAAAATACGCTCCGCCTCGGTGGACCAGTGGGTTACAATGTAATTCGCGTCCCATTCGACCACAGCAAGGGGGGAATTTATATAATGGTATTTAAGCCTCTGTTCGCTCTGCCTGAGCTCTTTTTCCGCCAGTTTCGTCTGTGTTATGTCGCGCCATGCCACCACATACCCGTTGAATTTTCCGTTTTTATCTATAACGGGTCCGGCTTCCGCGGTTATTATCCTTTCGGGCAATCCATTCGGCCTTAAAAGATATTCGCCGCCGTGTATAGTTTCTCCATTTTTCAGTATCCTGGCTATGGGCAGTTCCAGGGGTTTGACGCGTTCCCCGTCCATTGTATACAGGGGCATTTTGTTTAACCAGGCGTCAAGGGTAAACTCCGTTTTATCAGAGCCGATCCATTCTTTAAGGCATCTGCTGATACGCACATGCTCGCCGTCCCCCTTTGAAAGAACAATCCCTTCCGGGATGTTTTCAAGGAGCATATTAAGAAGATTTTCGCCGTCCTCGGCTTCACGGGCCCTGGCTTCGGCAATATCCCAGGCTTTCAGAAGGTCGTCGTGGCTGCGTTTAAGTTCTGTAATGTCGTGATTTATTATTATGTATCCGCTGAGGTCATTTCCGGACGCGCGCTGCGGCATTATCGTAGAGTCGAAGACCAGCATCCCGCCGTTTTTATCCATATGCTCAATTCTGAATTTTACCGGCGCCTTTTCCATCCTGACCTGCGTTAATATTTCAAATATTTCCGGCCCTATCTTTTCACCGGTAACGTCTATTGCGGACTTTCCGATGACTTCTTTGGCCCTCCAGCCGTATATCCTTTCCGCGGCCGGGTTCCACGAAGTTATAATAAGGCGGTCGTCCATTGTATACGCGGCATCCGAAATATTATAAAGCAAATCCTGCTGAAGTTTTATTGTAAGGCAGGCGGAACTTTCCGGGATTGATTTGGAATGCCGGCCTGCGGGCTGCCGCGCTGTTTTTATTTTTGATGCCGCCCTTTTAGTTTCTTTTACCACGGGTTTATCACCCGGCGCGTCCGGTTTTTTTCCGGCTTTCACCTTTTTACCCGCCTTTTAGCAAAAAACTTTTTCATGTCCGCCCCTTGTTATTATCTTATTTAACGGCATTATAACCCCGGCAGTCCGCCGTTTCAAGCTGTTTATAAATCTCTATTGGCCCGCCTTTATGCCTGTTCCAGGCAGGATTTGATGTTGAGCATCAGTTCCTCCATGTCAAAAGGCTTTGTCATCACATTTGACGCCAGCCCGAGAATGCGGTAGTGCTCGTCGGAGAGCGAATTGCCAAGAAGATTGCCGGTCAGCACCACGGTCTTTATCGCCATCTTTTCATCTTCCAGTTTTTTCAGCACTTCAAATCCGTTGATTCTCGGCATTTTCAGATCCAAAAGCAGCAGGTCAAACCGCCTAGCCTTTAACAGTTCAAGCGCGTCTTCGCCGTTTTCCGCGGTGACGGTTTCATAGCCTTCGTCTTTAAGGGCTTCCGAGAGGCCGCCGCATATCACCGAATCATCATCCGCGATTAAAATCCATTTTTTCATCCTGTTTTCTCCGCTGTAAATTATGGCTCCGCCTGTGGAATCCGCTGCTGACATCACGCGCCCTGCGCTGAAATCTCATCCGGCCATGAAGTTTTGTTGAACTGATCCAGCACCTTTTTTGAAATTATATCCCTCATCCCGGTGTTGATAGGATGGGCGATGTCCTTGAATGTCCCGTCGGCGAGCTTTCTTCCGGGCATCACGACAAAAAGCCCGTTGCCGCCTTTAATTACCTTCAAACCCTTTACCACGAACATGTCGTCAAAGGTGATTGACGCGTAAGCCTTCAGCTTACGGTCATTTTCCTCGTCCGCACCCCTTGGAAAAACCCTTACTTCAGTGATCTCCATAACTCGCCTCCTGATGAATTTTTTCGGCGCCTTTTAATAAGAGCCGTCCGGCATATCCGGAATTTTTTTCGTCAGGATATTTATACTAAAAACGGGGTTTTATTGACAGGGCATTAATTTGTTTTATACCGACTTTTTTTGACATCAAACCCGGGCGCGGGCCCCCGGGCGTGTTTTGGCCTTATGAGTACGCCGTTTTGCGCCATTCTTTTGCGCGCGTTTCTTTGGCTTTACGGAGGCCATGTTGCGGAACATCGCCGGCGTGAATCCGGTCTGCTTTTTAAACGCCCTGATGAACGTTTCGGAATTGGCATAAGCCAGCCTGTCCGATATCTGGTTCACGTTGAATCCCTGCTTGAGGAATTCCCTGGCCTTTTTTATCTTGATTGACGTCTTAAAAACGGAAAATCCCGTCCCCGTATGCTCCTCGAACGCCCTGCTCAGGTAATTAGAGTTTAAACCCGCGTGGGAGGCCGCCTGCGCCAGGCTGACTTTCTTGTCAAAATTACGCTCTATGAATATTTTCACCCTCTCGATCTTTTCCTTTATATTATCAGTGCCGGTTATGCCTGCCGAGTCCTTCTCGCCGAGAAGCTTTGCTATTATTTCCCTTATCCCGTCAACATCGACTGGTTTTTCAATGTATTCATCCGCCCTGTTCTTCAGCGAGGTTATGGCAACATCCTTGGAACTGCTCCCGGTCAGCATTATTATTTTCAGCGAAGGGTTGATGGCCTTCATTTCCGCCAGCGCGTCGGTGCCCTTTAATCCGGGCATAAGTACGTCTAGCAGGACAAGATCCACGGTATTGGGTTTTTTGAGTATTTCAACGGCGGTTTCGCCGTCCCCGGCCTCGGTAGTCTCGTATTCGTCAAGGCATTCGCACAATCCGTGCCTGAATACGGAATCATCGTCGACAACAAGCAGGTGGTAAGACATATTTCCCTCCGTTTTTTGCCATGAAAATGTTTTTAAACCCGGCCAAAAAATATTATCAGGCAAGAGGGAAAATAAATCAAGCCCGTTTTTATTAGACCGTCTTTATCCACTCGAGTATGCGCGACTTTATCTCCGATTTTATAACAGCTATATTTTCCAGTTTTTCCTCATCGGTCCCGGAGAGTCTGGACGGGTCGGGAAAAAACCAGTGGAGCCTCTGCGTGACGCCGGTAAAAACCGGACAGCGTTCCGCCGCCTCCCTGTCGCATACCGTAATCACGTAATCAAAGCTCCTGCCGCTTTTGTACATGTCAAAAACCGATTTTGTTTTATTGCCGGATATGTCGATGCCCTCCTGCCCCAGGCTTTTTACCACGAGCGGGTTCAATACGCCCGCTTCAATACCCGCGCTCTCCGCCTTAAACCTGTCCGGCGCGAGCGTATTCAGGTAAGCCTCGGCAATCTGGCTCCTTGCGCTGTTATGGATGCAGATGAAAAGTACGCTGATCATAAACCCTCCTGTTTGAAAAGTATTTTTAATTTAAGGGCAGCGTTCACTAAAAGTATGAGCACCGGCACTTCCACAAGCGGGCCTATGACTGTGGCGAAAGCCTGGCTGGAGCCGATGCCGAATATGGCGATGGCAACTGCAATGGCAAGCTCGAAATCGTTGCTGGCGGCGGTAAAGGAAACCGCCACGGTCTGCTTATAATCGGCGCCCGCGGCCTTTGCGATAAAAAATGTTGTGAACCACATGAACGCAAAATATATAACCAGCGGCGCCGCCACTATGAGAACATCCGCCGGCTTTTTTATTATATACGCCCCCTTCAGGGAAAACATTACCACTATCATAAAAAGCAGGGCGATAAGCGTCAGCGGGCTGATTTTCGGGATAAAGACCGTTTCATACCACTGCGCCCCTTTGAGCTTTTGCAGTATGTTCCTGGTCAACATGCCGGCAAAAAAGGGTATTCCGAGATAGACAAGAACCGTCTTTGCCGATTCCCACATTGATATGGATATGTTTATTCCTTTTGCAAGGCCGAAAAAATTCAGCAGGAACGTTATAAAGAACCATATGTAAACCGCGTAAAAGAGCATCTGCGATACGGCGTTAAATGCCACGAGCCCGACGCCGAGCTCCCTGTCGCCTCCGGCCAGGTCGTTCCAGACTATGACCATGGCGATACAGCGGGCAAGCCCGACGAGTATTACCCCGATCATATACCCGGGATAATTGCGCAGGAACAAAACAGCCAGGCCAAACATTACAACCGGACCGACGACCCAGTTCTGGATAAGGGCAAGGATGAGCAGTTTTTTGTTATGGAATACCTTGTTCATTTTCTCGTATTTTACCTTTGCCAGCGGCGGGTACATCATAAGGATGAGCCCCACTGCTATGGGAACCGATGTGGCGCCCACATTAAACCTGCCGATAAAGCCGGAGGCCTGCGGCCAGAAATAGCCGATGGCAATGCCGGCCCCTATCGCCATGAATATCCACAGGGTAAGGAACCTGTCTGTAAACGAGAGTTTTTTTATTGTGGTTTCCATTTTTATCCCCTTTTGCGGACGGATTCGCATTGTTTTTTTGGACAAATACTTTTCTTCACGGCCTCTTTCGCCCTCTTTAATACACCGCCTAGCTTTTTATCGGAGGTAGACATCGCTGCCACAAAACCTGCAACGGGGGCGTTATATCCGGTTTTCACCGCCGAATAGTGCATCCACAACCCATCCCTGCGATCCTTCACAAGCCCGGAATTTTTCAGCACACCCAGGCTCCTGGAGGCGTGCGTCTGCGTTATATCAAGCGCCGCGGTAATGTCGCACACGCACAGCTCCTTCTGCCCGCAGAGCAGGCTGAACACAGCCAGCCTTACCGGGTCCCCCAGAGCCTTTAATAATTTTACGGTATCAGCCAAAAAAGCACCTCCAAAGTATATTTATATATTCAAATATACAAATATAATAACCGTTTGTCAACCGGTATTTTTAAGGTGTAATGAAAATTATCCTGTGGCTACAGCAAACCGCGCCGGCTTATATTTTTGCAAGGGTCCCGGAAAAATCATTTTTCACCCCTGCAATGTCCAGCATAACGGATATGCCGCCGCGGTGATGGGCCTGATGGTTGAAGATCGTAAGCAAAAGCTTCCATGCGGCCGCCTCAACGGGCTCGCCCCTGTAATTGTTGTATTTGATTATAAAATCGAGGGTTTCCCCGTCAAGCTCGTCGACAAACGCGGATATGACCGGGTCTAGCTGTTTCCTGTAATCAAGAAATTTTTCCAGGCCGCTTTCCGCCTCTTTTTTAATCCGGGCAGTATCATCCGAAAGCAGGAGCGTGGATCCAAGCGCAATGCTCTCCGGAAAAGCCGTTTTAAACCTTTTGACCATGTTAATGTCGCTTATGAGTATATGCACGGCGGCGTCAAGTATTGTCGGAAAATAAGCTCCGGTTTTAGCGGATAATTTTTCCGCCGGCATTTCGCGCAATATCCCGGCAAGTTCGAGGTTCACATTCGAGTTATAACAGGCAAGAGCGTGCAGTATGGTGTTCATGGTGCCTCCCGTGTAAATTTAAGTGCTTTTAATGATTATACAGGCAGGAACCCCTTGAGTCAATTGTTGTAAAGTTGGTGCTGTCGAAAAAACCCGCCAATGTTGCCAGATCCCGTGTATGTGGCATTTTTATCGGCCTTGCGCCGCTTATCTGATGGCCTCGAAAGAGGCCGTCTTTATTATACCGGGCGACATGCTTCGATAAACTCAGCATCCTGAGCCTGCCGAAGGAATCCGAGAAAAATGCCATATACACGGGATAAACCGTGCAACAGGTTTTTCGACAGCAACAAAGTTATATATTTAAAGAGTGGTTACGCCGTAAATCCGTAACGGCTGCGGGGCTTTTTTATGAGGATGTGGCTTTCGCCGCATTGTTTGCAGGTAAATATTACCGTGAATTCGCAATGTTTCTTTTCCCACCGCGTGCTTCCGCAGTTGCATTTAAGCAGGTTGAAAAAATCCCCCTCCTGCCTTATCCGCCTGAAAATCCGCGCCAGAATTTGCTTCATAACACTCCTCCTGATGCCGCCCCACTCCCCAAAGATACTATCTTACACGCTATACAGATTATACTTAACGTTTCTCGTTTTGTCAAGTTTACCACGAAAACTAATAGTGTAAAGTGTTGTGTGTAAATTTTATTTAGAGGCCGGGGGGCTGATATAAGGGGTTAGGGATCGTTCTATAGGGGTACAGAACGAAATTGAAACCCCCCGGCCTGGTCGTGTTAGTTTATACCCTTTTTCCGGAACATCTCAAGATATGTCATCATTTCACGCGAGATGTTGTTTAATCTTTCGGCGGCGTTTAAAAAAACATTAACCGTTTCGCGCTCGTTTTCCTCTTTCATCAACCGCCGGAAAAAGGCCGATGTATTTTCGCCGCGTTGTTTAGACATCTTTTCCGCGAGATTCTTTCCTTCCATATCAACACGGATAAGAATTTTCTTTATTTTTCTGTGTGCCCGTGTCTTTTCACGCAATGTTTTGCCTCCGTAAATAAATTGGTAAAACTAAAAATAAAATCCAAATTTTTGTGCAACCGGCACACAGCAGAACTTCGCGTCTATTTTACATTTTAATCTTAATTCGTTCTCGTCTCAACCCTTTATAATATTATACTACTTGCGCCTTTCAGTAGTCAACAGAATTTAACGGGGATTGCATCATTATTGCTATTGACTATAAAATGATAAATTGTTATTATTATAACGTTTTCAAGCTGCCGGGTCGTCTAATTGGTAGGACATCAGACTCTGACTCTGACGGTTGTAGGTTCGAGTCCTACCCCGGCAGCCAAATTTTTTCCTATCTCCTTAACCCTTAATTCTTTCCCTTATACAAGTCTATCGTATTATAACAAACTTCCCCATCTTGTTGTCTCCGGCCGCGTCTGTCAGCGCGTAAACATACAATCCCGATGAGAGCGTCTTTGCGTGCACAAGCCCCCTGATTTTCATGAAGAGCAGGCCGTCCGGAGTCGCTTCCGAATCCGAATATACCAGCCCTCCTGTCAGTGAATATACCTCAAGCCTTGTCGCCGAGGTCAGGCCGTAAAAATATACCCCGTCATTTTTTGCCGTCCTTGCGTCGTAATAAGAGGGGTAAACATACGCCTTATTCAGGTTGTTCTGCTTTCCTATGCCCTGCATTGGCGTAAAGGTCGGCGTTATAGTGGGCGTCAATGTTATGGTCAGCGTATTTGTGACCGTATACGTCATGGAAACCGTTGTTGTTATCGTCGGCGTTATCGTATTTGTAATGGTCCTCGTGGGTGTAACCGTCTTTGTCCCGGTGGGCGTGTTTGTGGGCGTCCCGGCCGGCTGGTAAACGGCAATGTCGTCTACATTTATTGAAAAACTCTGCCCCTGCCCCGTAAAATCCCACTGTATCGCTGTCACCGCGGAAAGGTCGAATGGTTTGGCCGAGGCGAAACCCGGCTGGGTCATTGCCGAGAACGGAATGTAATACTGCGTCCAGGCCGCGGGCGCGGTGAATGTGTACTGGTAATAGCCGCTGTCGGTTATGTTCGACGTCTGCACCTTGATGTCATAGCTCTTGCCGTCGCCTTTCACATACAGATAAAGGCCGGTGTAGTTGTATAAATTTGTAGACGGAAACCCGGTGCCCCATCCTATATAAACATAATTGCTCCCGGAATTGGTCCCCAGCGTGCCCGTGACCGCGTAGCTTCCTATGGGCGACAGCGGGCTTCCTCCGGCAACCTTTGAAGCCGAGGTTATAGCCGAACCCGTTCCGTATGAATCAGAGTATGAATACCACGTCCCTCCCCACAGGTTCGCGTTGGATGGTTCGTTCTCACAGTTGTCGATGATATTGAACTGCTGTGGTATCGGAGTGGGCGTAATTGTCGGCGTCTGGGTTATCGTCCCGGTCGGCGATATGGTCGGTGTGATGGTAGGCGATGATCCGACCGGCACAAAATTCATAACCGATATCGAATATGCCGGGAACGTGAAAGAAAATGACGACGCCGCAAAATTTATGTTTGAAGCCTGCGGCGCAAGGTCGGGGTCGGCGTATGAAGAGGGCGTTGAATCGAACCACTGGTAATTGTTTATATAATACGGCGCGGACGCGGACGCGGCGAATGTGTAGAGGTCCGCCGACGGGTCCGGTGTGTATCCCGCGATATTTATCACCGCCTGATACGCGTTGGCGCTGTCCTTATTTACCACCATCACCGAGAGCTTTCCGTCCGACCTTTTATTTGCGTAAACAGGCAGGAGCGCCTGGTTCGATGATGCCGACACAAGCGTGTTGCCGTTGTCGTCGGCCACTCCAAAGAGGTTGTTGAATATGTACATGCCCCAGTAAGTGGCCCTCTGCTGGTACTGATACGCCCCGGTCTGCTGCCCTATTTCCAGGAATCCCTGGTCGTAATTGCCCGTGGAGGCGTTGTTGTTCATGACATCCCAAAGCGAAGCGTCGGCCCTTGTGCCGAAGGCTTTCGCGTATTCCCCTATCCAGTTGACCATCCAGAGCGTCATGGGAAACTGCATCGCAAGCAGGGTGGCACCACCCGAGTTATGCTCCGACATGTAGACTTCCTTTGCCGTCGTGGAACCGTAATATTTTGTCTGCAGGTTGTCTATGAAAGACTTGTAATTGGATTCTCCGAACCAGTTGTTCGGCGTGTCAAGGGTCGTTGCCGCATCGGTATTTGACCAGTTCGCGTAAATATGAAAATCTATAACGTCCAAATCGGGAAGTTTTCCCGCAGCCTGTACGTTTTGAAGAAAGGTGTCTATATAGGACTGTCCGTCGTAGAGTTCGGAGTTAATCTGAATGGATGAAATTACCGGGCCGCATATTTTTATCGTCGGGTCGACAGCCTTCATTGCGTCGGCGAATTTTACGAACCTTGCCGCGTAATACTGCGCGTCCACGGGCCCGCCGGTCTCCCATGTGCCGTCCATTTCATTGCCCACCTGCCAGTATTTGATGCCGTACTTCTGAACAATATTGGCGTAATAAACCCACGCCGCGGCCTCTTCAGGCGTGCCTGTCCCGAAATTAACCGTACAGGCCGGGATAGCCTTGCCGCCCATTGAATTTATCAGCGTCATGTATGTTTCAAAGCCAAATGCCGGAGTCCATCCGTAGTTGCTGTTTTCAAGGTCGGTCGGCGACGCTATTATTGTGGTCTGCCCCATATCATTTTCATTTACGGTTACCCGCGTTGACCCGTTATATAGCATTATTTCATTCATTTTATAACCAACGCCGGAACTGGCGTGCATAAGAATCCTGAATACCTGTGCCGTTGTCGATGGAATTGCCCGGATATCCGTGCCTCCCGCTCCGTTTGTCACCGTTAAAATAGTGGTCCAGCTGCTTGTATTTGCCATGTGCGGCGCCCAGCCGTAATTGCCGTAATTGTTCCAGTACTGTATCTCGTAATTGACGGAGTAAGTATTGCCCCAGTAAATATTAACCTGGTTTACGGCCTTCGCCGACGGGAGCATCACAATAACATAAGCGTTCGTTGTGGCGCCGGCCGCGGTGATGGTATCGGATACCCACTGATTGGCGCTTGACGTGTCGCCGTCAGCCAGGACGCTTGGATTCCCATAGCTTGAGGTTGTTCCCCTGCGAAGCAGGTTGGCCTGGAACCCGGGAGCGTAAACAGTCTGGCTCGGATGCCAGATATTATTCGCGTCATATGAACCGTTGCCGTTCCAGTGATAATTGTCGGAATTCGATCCGCCCGGAAAACGGAGAAGATAGCTTCCCGCTGCGTTTATTTTGGCGGTATTTGCCGTATATGCGGCGGGAGCAATCCAGTAGCCCAGGTTGTTGCCCAGAAGCATCCTGTAATGATAAGGATTAACCACAGTGGAATAGTCTACATTAATGGCAGCAGGCGTGGAAAACGCCGCAATGGAAAATAAAAAATAAACCAATATTAAGGCTGATTTTTTAATCATGCTTTAAACTCCTTTAATTAAGATAAAACGACCGTTTATTATATCACATACCCGGCAAACAGCGGTATCAATATGAATTATAACGGATAAAAAAGATACCGGTGGTGCTGGCGGAAAATCCCGCCAATGTAACCCGATCCCGGGTATATGACATTTTTATTGGCCTTGCGCCGCTCATATGATGGACTCGCAAGAGGCCATCTTTATTATACCGGGCGACAAATCCAATAAAAATGTCATATACCCGGGATAAAACTTGTAATGGGTTTTCCGCCAGCACCACCGGTTGCGTTGTTTTTTATGCGCCGCCTGATTAAAACTGCAGGTCGCAGTGAATGCCGCCCGCGCCCCACGGGTATTCGGCAACGGTCGTCACTTCGTATCCTGCCTTTTCAAATATGGCTTTTTGTTTTTCATAGAGGCTGTTTTTGGCGGACGCGGAATAATCCATTGCGGCCCAGAGATTATCCACGCACTGCATTAAATAATCATAGGCGCCCGTGCTGTATGACTGTTCCCACTGCTTTTCCGCGTCATTAAGCGCCCCGAAGGAGTCGTTCATTTTTGCCTGCGGCGCCGTATCGGCGTTATCATCCGCCAGGAACGGATATTTTCCCAGCAATACGCAAGACTTTCCGGTTTGCGGGTCCCTGTATTTTACCAGGTTTGCCGGCGACCTGACGGGATGGTCCGCAAATGGAACACGCAGGACATTATAACCCATCCGCCCGAGCTCCCCCGCTATTGCGTCATACTCAACCTGCCACCCTTTTATGACTGAAGGCGCGAAAACCTCCCCGGACACAAGGTCCCTTTTTTTCCACGGATTGTCATATGTGGGCACAAAGGCGTCAACTTTTTTTCCGGCGGACATGATCACCACCGACATATCAAGGTGGAATATTTCATCTGCGGCCAGTTCGGGCGAAAGGAGCATTTCTTCCGGGACAACGGCGGTTTTAATCCCGAATAAAGCGTCGGAATAGGCCTGCTTGACATCATCAATCATATCCTGGGAAAACGCGATGCCTTTTAAGGGATAACCCTTGGTCCTGAAAAAGTAATGATTTACCCTGTTCCTGCCCGTCAGGAACATGGCGCTTTTATTGTCGGGAGTAAGTACCACTTCCATGTCCCCGCCCTCGGAGCTCAGGGAATTTCCGAGTTTTAATATCGTAAAATATTCAGGATATGCTTTTGCCATGGCTTTTACTATGCCGAAGGAATCGTTGTAGTTGTCCGGGTCCGCGGCGATTATTATTTTTCCGTCCTTATCCACTCCAATGGGCTCGCTTGTGTCCTGCGCCCACACGAGGTCCGACGGCGCCTTAAAAAAATTAATGCGTTTTTTTATCCTCTCTTCGCTCCAGCCGCACCGGGATTTTAAATACCCCCTCATGAGCTCTTCCTCGCGGCCGCTTGCCCCCTTCACCTTTCCGTTTTCGGGCACGGCAATGAAGACGCGCGTATATTCGGGTATCATTTTCAGGATGTTTCCGTGGGATAACTCAAAGTTAAGCCGATAAAATTGTTCGTCAAGCGCCCTATATTCAGCTTCAGAGGCGGCTTTTTTTGCATCCTTTATCGGCGGCAGAAAATAATATTCCCCGTTGTCGGGCCATATGCCGAGGACTATAAATGAAAGGTTTCGCAGGGATTCCGGCACCACGGTTTCGCCGCTATTTCCACGCGGCATGCCGGGCGGGACAGGGCTTAGTGATTCACGTGAAAATAAATCAGGGGCAATAAATACAAAAGCCGTCAAAATCAAAATTACACGCAGCCGGTTTACGGTCATTTTAAACACTCTCATTCCTGAATGTAAAAAATCATATTCACTATAACGAGCCGCTAATATTCAGGCTTGAATATGACAACACAAACGGGCAAAAGTTTCTTGTTTTTAGAAACAGGGAAGGCAGAATTATCCAATCTCCACCCTTACGTTATGGTCAACCCTGTCGTCGTGAAGCTCTATGTGCTTTTCCGGCATAACCGCGCCGTCTATTGCCACAGACAATACCCCATCCCCGGCTCCGGATCTTTCGATTGTTATATGGTAAAAGGTTTCCCTGTACCTGTAATGCAGTTTGAATGACGGCCAGTCGTCCGGCAGGCACGGGTCAAAATAAAGGCGCCCCGCGGATATCCTTAACCCGAGCATATATTTCACGACCAGCTGGTACATCCAGGAAGCCGATCCGGTGTACCACGTCCAGCCTCCGCGCCCCGCGTTGTTCTTTTCCGAGTAAACATCGGCGGCCAGAACATACGGCTCTACCTTGTAAACGGCGCTTTTTGCGTTCGTCGCGCCGTGGCCCACTGGATTGATAAGCCCGAGCAGTTCCCACGCCCGCTTTTTATCCTTTAACATGGCAAAAGCCATCACCGTCCATACCGCCGCGTGCGTATACTGCCCGCCGTTCTCCCTTACTCCGGGCAGGTATCCCCTAATATAACCCGGGTTGGGTCCGGTTTTATCAAATGGCGGTTCGAATATTTTTATCAGGGCGTTTTTCCTGTCGACAAGGCGCGCATCCACATTCTCCATCGCGGCTTTTGCCCTTGCCGGGTCGGTGAGCCCCGATATTACAGCCCATGACTGCGGCAGGGAGTCTATGACGCACTCGACGCTCTGCGCCGAACCCATTTTTTCGCCGCTGTCAAAATATGCGCGCAGATACCACCCGCCGTCCCACGCGCCTTCATCGATGTTGGCCGCCAGTTTTTCCGCTTCCCCTGTGAATTTTTCCGATGCCGCGTTATCCCCGCGCGCAGAAGCGATGCCGGCCATTGATTTAAGCGTCATCGCCAGGAAAAACGCGAGCCATACGCTTTCCCCTTTGCCTTCGGGACCCACAAGGTTCATGCCGTCGTTCCAGTCGCCGCTCCCGATAAGCGGCAGTCCGTGCGCCCCAAAATTCAATCCGTGCTCGACGGCGGCGGCGCAGTGCTCATAGAGCGTCCCGGACGACGCCGAGACCGACGGTTCGCCGTAATACGATTCCTCGCCCGTTTTTACACGGGGACCCTCGAGATAATTCACTTTTTCATCCATGATGCCGGTGTCGCCCGTTTCGTCCACATAAGCGCACGCCGCGAACGGCAGCCATAAATAATCATCGGAACATCTGCTGCGTATGCCGCGGCCCGACGGCGGATGCCACCAGTGCTGGACATCGCCCTCCACAAACTGGCGCGACGCAAAAAACAAAAGTTTTTCCCTTATCATGGGCGGGTCCGAATGCGTCAGCGACATGACGTCCTGCAGCTGGTCCCTGAAACCGTACGCGCCCCCGGACTGGTAATAACCGCTGCGCCCGAGCAGGCGGCACGATATGGTCTGGTACTGGAGCCATCCGTTCACAAGAAAATTTAACGACTGGTCCGGCGTTTCAACGTATATCACACCCAGCGTCCTTTTCCAGTATTCCCAGACGTTTTCAAGCTCATGGCGGACGGATTCAACCCCGTTAAAACGGCGCAATATGCCGCGCGCGTCATCTGCCCCGGAGCCGGAACCGAATGTGAACACAACCTCTTTTTCCTCGCCGTCGCCGATATCCAGAAAGATTTGCACGGCCGCGCACGGGTCAAAACCCGCGCCGGTCTTTCCGGAGAGCCTGTCCCTTGACATGGCCGTGGGCGATGCCATGGTGCCGTTCCTGCCTATAAATTCAGCCCGGTCGCCGCTGACATAACGCGCCGGTTCGCTTACATCCAGGAAAACCACCCTTCCCGGAAAATCCTTGTTGTAATGGTTATAAGCAAGCAGGGCCCCGCTTTTCGGGTCTATTTCCGTGACTATATGCATCTGGTATTTGTCCCTGTGTGTGCCCATTACAAGTTCATTATAATTTGAAACGGAGACTTTCCTGGCGCGGCCGGAGATGTTCCTTAATTTAAGGATTGAGAACTTTACCGGATGTTCCAGCGGCACAAAAACGGTCAGCTCCGAAACGAGCCCCTGTTCAACATGTTCAAAAACACTGTAACCGAAGCCGTGCCTTGACACATAGCGTGTTTCGCCCTCCGCCGGAAGCGGTGAAGGCGACCAGAATTTTCCCGTCTCCTCGTCGCGTATATACATGGCCTCGCCGCTCGCGTCCGTCACCGGGTCGTTTTTCCACGGCGTCAGGCGGAACTCATGGGCGTTCTCGCTCCACGTATATGACCCGCCCGACTCGGTAATAACTGCTCCGAAATTTTTATTGGCGAGCACGTTCGACCACGGCGCCGGAGTGCGCATACCGCCGTCTGTTGTGATGACATATTCACGCCCGTCGCCGGTAAACCCGCCGAAACCGTTAAAATAAGCCAGGTCCGCGCGCCTCGGAGTCTCTTCGCCGGGTTTTTCCTGCGCGGGCCTCCTGCTAGCGGCCAGCCTGGGCCGCAGGATGCCCTGGTGCGAAATACGCTCAAGCTGTTCGGAGAGTGTGCCGCCCCTGTCTGTGATTATGATGCGCGCCACGGTCTGCATTAGTATCTTATCCTCTTCCGACATCTGGTCCGAGCGCCGTAAAAATATCCCGCCGCTGGTATTCGGCGCGCTGCCGGAAACATTTTCTGCTATCAGCCTGTTTATTTTTTCACTCATGGCGTCCCTGTAAACAGAGAAATCTTCGTTCCATATTACAAGATCCGCCGCCAGGCCGTTCATGCGCCAGTACGAATGCGCGTGGACCATGCTGGTTATAAGTTCCAGATTTTCCCTGTCCTCAATCCTCACGAGCACGATTGGCAGGTCGCCCGATATGCCGTAACCCCACAAATCGGACTGGCCCCTGAAATTGCGCCTCAGGATGCTTGCGTTTGCCCTCCATGCCGGATTTGAAAATATGACCGCGCTGGCGAGCCTGCCGTATAGCTGTGCGTCCGCTTCGGTCGCGTTTATCTGCTGGAGCGCCACCTGCCCGTGTATCCAGGCGAGGTTAAAGACCCTGTCCGCAAGATTGCGGTCGCGGTACTTTTCCATTAATTTAAGGGCTTCGCCCCTGTCGGCGCATATGCCGGTTACATAATCAACCACGGCGGTCTCGTCGGGGTCAAGCTCCACCGTACAGCGTATCGACACCGACGGGTCAAGCACATCGCCTTCGCTGCCGGAGAGCGGGCCGTGCTTTTGCATCGCGTCCGGATTTGCGGCCGTATTATACCTGCCCAGGAACCTGGAACGGTCCGTTTCGTATGAAGCCGGGATTTTTGTCGTGCCGTGCACCGCCATCAGATGCATCATGACTGGAAATTTTTCGCTTTCCGACCTCGGCCGTCTCGAGCATAGCACGGCCTGGTACTGCCTGATTATTTCCGTCTGGACAAAAAGGTTGCTGAAAGATGTATGGGACAAATCCGCGGCCTGGTAATTCAGAACGGCCCCGGCAAAGCTTGTAACCTCGATGGAGCGCCTTTCCCGCGACCTGTTTGTTATGCTCACCCTGCGCAGTTCTATGTCATCTTCCGGGGAAACGGCTATCTCGGTATGCGTGTCGATAAGATTGTCCCTGCGCTTGAATTCCGCGCGCGAGCGCGAAAAAACAGCCTCGTAATGTTTCGGCCTTTTCAGGGCTGGCTGGAACGCGGAGGACCAAAATTCGCCCGAGCGCGTGTCACGCAGGTAAATAAACGTACCCTCGTTGTCAAGCTGAGCGTCCTCGCGCCACCTTGTGACCGCAATATTTTTCCAGCGGCTGTATCCGCCGCCGGAGCTGGTTACCATGACGCTGTAGTTCCCGTTTGAGAGCAGGTGTGTCTCGGGCATCGGAGTGTCCGGATTTGTGTATACGCGCAGAAGCGCCTCCCTCTCTTCGGCGTTCCTGAACGGCCCGGTAACTTCCGTGTCGTATAGATACGGCACATCGTCGGCCACCCTTTCCTGCAGAAGCATTTCAGTGGCCTTAAATCCCGGGTCGGAAAGAAAACGCCTCTGCATCGGCCTGTCAAGCAGGGCATATGCGTATGATAAAAGGGTCATTCCCTGGTGGTGAGCCATATATGATTTGATCACGGCCCGCGTCTGGTCGGGTGCGAGCCTTGACGGAGTATAATCCACCGCCTCATAAAAACCGAACTCTCCCGAAAGCCCCATTGAATGCATATGCTGGAGGTTCCCGCACGCTTTTCCCGGATCAACCATGAGCGCAAGCGCTCCGGCGTAAGGCGCAATCACAAGATCCTCCGCAAGACCGCGCTTAAATCCCGTATCCGGAACCCCGAACGACCTGTACTGATACGACATGGACTGGTCAAGTTTATTGTATCCCGATTCTGATATACCCCACGGCACGTTATTGCGCGACGCGTATTCCATCTGGCGGGTCAAAACCGATTTATATGTCCTGTCAAGAAGCGTGCCGTCGTAATTCGGCATTACAAGCAGGGGCATCAGGTATTCAAACATCGAACCGCCCCATGAAACCAGCACCGGGTCGCCGCCGTGCTTTGATATTAGCCTGCCGAGCATGAACCAGCTTTCCTGGGGCATCCTGCCCTGCGCTATCGCCACAAAGGTGCTGAGCCTGGACTCGGATGCCAGCAGATCGTAATACGACGGGTCGGCCCTGTGCGCGCCGGTATTATACCCTATGGAAAGAAAATGGGTTTCCCTGTTGAAAATAAAATCATATTCCACATCCGACATTTCGCCGCATAAAAGCGCGGCGTAATCAACCGCGTTCATCCTTTCGCTCGCGCGTGTGGATGCTTCCCTTACGGCTTTTTTCAGGGCTTCAAACCAATCCCTGTATCTGCCGTTCTCATCTTCGGCCGGCGAAATATTGCCAATTATCAGGTCGATTACGGGAACGAACTTTTGTTCGAGCCTGGCGGCGCCGCTTAGGGTTGGAATCGAGTCAAGTTTTCCAAATTCCTCCCTGAGCCCGGAGAGCCTTTCCTTTTGTTCCGCGCCCCCGTGTTCCCACATGCCCGGAATGTCCGGCGGCAAAAGTATCCACGGCGCAATAAATGACATGTCCTCGAGGTGGTCATAGCATTGTTTCTCGAATGCATGCGCCCACTTTTTTGTTTTGACAAACCCGCTATGCCCCTGCGCGGGAATCATTTTTGAAATGTCCGTGGAAAGCTGGCGCAAAAGCGTATGGCTTTCCGAAAGGCAGTCCGGGGCAGCCGCGAGCTTTTCCCTGAAACGGCTTATCCATTCCGCGGGTTTGCGCGCGTCAGGCCCGGGATTTTCCGCGTTACCATGCTGTTCCGACATCAAGCTCTCATCAAGAATTTCCAGAGTGTCGGAAAGGCCGTCGAATATCCTTGATGACACTATCTTTGTCTCCTTAAGTTCAAACAACCCCGAGCGCAGAACCAGAAGGTGCCCGCACAGGTTGCCGCTGTCAACCGACGAAACATACTGCGGCTCAAGGGGCTTTAATGTTTTTGTATCGTACCAGTTGAAAAAATGGCCCTTGTACCTGGCCATGGTGTTCATTACATTTATGGATTTCTGCGAACGGTTCAGCAGCAAACCCGCCGATATATATCCGAAATCAAATGCCGCAAGGCTGGAAAGCAGGGATAGCCCCATATTAGTCGGGGATGTCCTGTGTGCCGCCCCCGAGGCCGGGTCCTCCTGAAAATTGTCCGGCGGAAGCCAGTTGTCATGCGCCGTCACAAAAGTCTCAAAAAAATTCCAAGTCCTGCGCGCCTGTCTTCTGAGAAAAGCCGCCTCCTGTCCCGAGAGCACCGTCCTTTTTGACACGGACAGAAGGCTGATAAAATAGGCCGCAACCGGCGAGAAGATCCACATAGCCATCAATAAGAGCGAGAACGGGTCATACGCGGCCCTGCCGGCGGCTATGACAGCAGCGACAATAAGCGGCCCGATATACATACGCTGGTAAAACTGTACGGGATTCTTTTTGGCCCGCAGTTCTGATTCCCATGATGTGGTCCACTGCAGCAGCCTGTGCCGCGTGATATGCTTTCGCCAGAAGGTGGTAGCGGCCGCCCCCGTGGAAAAATAGGCCTCATATATTATAAATGACAATGATATAAAAAACTGCGCCGCGTTTTTGACAAGCGCGTAAAAAACAGAGGTTAAGTGCGCCATACCTCCAACGCCAGCCGGTTTTCTGAGCATGGAGGCCATGGTAATAAAAGGAATCGGCAAACCCGCCAGGATTATTACAGCCGCGGTCCAGGCCGCGGTATTTTTTAAAACCAGCCATCCGGAAACAATCAGGAACACCACGGAGACCGGGACCAGCGACCGCCTTAAATTATCCAGTATTTTCCACCTGGAAAGTATTGAAACCGGATTCGCATTTTTTTTGTTCCCCGGCCCCGGGACCTTCGGGAACATCCATGCCGACACCTGCCAGTCGCCTCGTATCCAGCGGCGCCTGCGGCTGACTTCCTTTAAATACGCCGACGGAAATTTTTCATACAACTGCACATCGGTCACGAGCCCGGAGCGGGCGTAACACCCCTCGAGCATATCATGGCTTAAAATCAGGTTTTCGGGCATGCGCCCCTTCAGACAGAGCTCAAAAGCGTCAACCGAATAAAGCCCCTTGCCTATGTACGACCCCTCATTAAAAAGGTCCTGATAAACGTCCGATACCGCCCGGGTATAAGGGTCAATGCCCGTTTCCCCTCCAAAAAGCTTCACAAACGCGGATGGTGTTTCGCCCGGATATCCCGCCTCGACGCGCGGCTGGAGAATTCCGTATCCGGATACCACGCGTTTTTTCTTTTCATCGAAGACCGGCCTGTTAAGCGGGTGGGAAATTACCGCCGCAAGCTCGCGCGCCGCGTTGCGCGGCATCACGGTGTCGGCGTCCAGCGTTATTACATTTTTCACGTCCTGCAGGCGCGAGATATCGCCCGTGATGCGGACGAACGCCTCTTTACCGGACCCGCGCAGCAGCGCGTTCAGGTCCGCTATCTTGCCCCTTTTTCTTTCATATCCCATCCACGACATTTCGCCTGTGTTCCATTTACGGGCGCGGTGAAGAAGAAAAAAAATATCCCCGTTCCCGGCGCCGTATTTGCCGTTAAGCCTGGTTATCCCGGCGGAGGCCTGTTCAAGCAGGACCCCGTCGCCTGCCATTGTTTCCTCCGGTGCGTCTGTAAAATCCGTAATCATGGCGAAATCAATGTTCCCGTCCCTGTTGGCCAAAAAGCATACTTCTATATTTTCAAGCATCGCGGATACGCCGGTTTTGCCGGACAACAGTGACGGAAATACCACAAGGGTATGCGCGGAGCGCGGTATGCCCGCTGTAAAATCCATNNACAACCGGTTTTACGGCAAACGTGGAAAAAAAGTTAACAAGCGATATCGCGGTCTGGCCGGCCGCAAGCAGGATAAATGGGGCGAAAATAATATCCCAAGCCGCCATACCCGGCCCGTAATGCAGCAGCATCAAAAAAAGAGGGGCGCCGAGCGCCGCGGTTGCCAGTATTATCCCCGAAAAATATATTATCATCGCCGGAGTTGTGATATTTGCCTGCCTTAGCATGCCCGCCGGAAGCCGCCTGCCGAAGGATTTATATAATTTCACCAGCCCCCTGTCTATAAGGTAATAACCAACATGGGCCGCAGCGGCCCCGGCGCCCGCTGTTTTTTTGCCCAGGGCGGCGAGCTGTACAACGCGCGCGGCCACCTCAACCTCGTCGATGCGGCACCGCATTGATATATCCTCTATGACGTGCCTGTAGCGGTCGCGCGTGTCAAAGGACATCCCGGGATAATCACCGGATGGGTCCAGTTTAAGTTCGCGCTCAACGACGCTCAATTCCTCGACAAAGTCGTGCCAGTCCGTACGTTCGATAAGGCGCAGGCTCTCTATGGTATTGGCGATTGAAACCTGATTTGCCGCCTGCTTTTGTCCCGTGGCCTGTATGAGCCGTTCTATTGTTTCGCCATTTTCCGAAAGCTTTTTTTCGAGCCATATGAGCGGAAGGTTGAGGCTCGCGCCCATGCCGTGAAGGCGCCTCACAAATTCGGAGACGAACGAATCCGACATTGGCGGGTCCTCTTTTGCCATTGAAGCGACCACCTTTACAATGTCGTTGGAATCTCCCCCGGATGTTTCCAGTATCCTGTTTGCCCAGAAATCGGCGCGGTCCCTCTGCATCTGTGTGGCCATCATATAGGTGGATACGCGCCGCAGGTTTTCTATGAGGGCAAGGCGTATCATAATGGGAATGCCCCACAGTTCGCCGAGCTTCAGGTTCTTTACGGACTGGTACGAAGCCACAAATTCCTCGAGCCCCTTCACATCCAGCCTTCCGTCGCCGTGGGAAACTATTTCCATGGCAATGTCATAAATGCGCGGGAACCCCTCCATGGGGCCCTTTGAAAGGCTGGGAAGCTCCCTGCTGTATACTTTTGGAAGGTGTTTCTGAGTGAGGCGTATCTGCTCCTCTATAAGGTAATAGTTGTCAAGGAGCCATTCGCCTGCCGGCGATATGCTTCTTTTTGCCTTTCCCGCGTCGTTTAAAAGTTCATACGCGCGCAGCAGTATGGCCTTATTGTCCTTAAGCCTGTCGAGGAGCTTTTCATGCCCGGTTTTAAAGCTTACATTATGCTTTCCCGCCAGTTTTTTTGCGTGCGCCTTAAACTGGTCAATGGAGAAAAGTTCGGCCCTTATGGGTTTTTCATCGGGCATTTCCTTCGGCGGAATTACCCTTTCAATGCCCGCCCTGACGTCCTTTATGGTTTTTTTTATGGAATGCGCAATCACAACAAACTCCTTTTTATAGGCCTTTATCACGGCCACCGGGGCCTTGATCCGGTCGAACCTGGACATCTGCGTTATAAGAGGTTTATCAGTGGTATGGAATATTTGTCCATGAATTTTCTAATTTCTTCCGGTTCAATTAATCCAAACAGTTCACCGCCTGTTACTGCTGATTTGTATTCATTATAACAGCCTATCAGTTTAATAGCAACTTTTTGTCAATACAAACTTGCAAAGAGCCGATAATACATATATAATTATAGGAATGAATCTTCACATGGAGGCTCAAATGAAAAAGTTTTTGTTAATGATTGCCGCAACGGCTCTTCTTTTTTTCTCCGGAATTCTTCTGGCCGACACCCATTTCGGAATTTCCGCGGGTTATTCCTACGCGACAATGGATGATATGAAAGCCGGTCTTGACCGGATAAAGGAAACGGCCATGAATCTCACCCCGACGAGCCATGTAGACATGGGAAAATTCGGGGATTCGATTTACGCCAATATCGACCTTGACCTCGGCCTTAATGATTTTTTTTCCCTCGGGCCAAGGGTGGGCGGGCAATATGTTCTGCCGGTTAACATTACCGTCACGGATCCGGCAGATCCGTCCGTAACCACAAGCAACGCCTACAGCGCCGCGCTTATTCCCGTCGAACTCGGGGCAAAGATAAAATTCAGGCTTCCCCTGCTGCCGGTCTTAATAACCGCCGGAGCTTACGGCGGATACGGCCTTGCGTTCGTGACACAGGGGGTAAACATCGCCGTGAACCCGGGTTATACAATCGCCGGGTACAACGCGGCTATTTATAACAACCTTTACCAGGGCGGCGGATTTATGGCGGACGGAACCGCCACTGCGGAACTCATGTTCGGGGATAATTACACCATAAGCGCAAATTTCGGATACAGGAAAGCGGCCTTTAACAATTTAAAATCTGTAAACAAAGTGGAAATAGCGGGCCGGACAATAATTCCCTCCGGAGAGCTCATGCAGGATGTCTCCGGACAGCAGAGGTCCGCGGACTTTTCCGGTTTTAACGCCGGCATTGGATTAAATCTGAGGTTCTAAACGAGGTGGCCGATGAAAAGATTCCTCCGTTTTACCGCTCTTGTTTGCGCAGTTGTCCTGATGTCACTGCCTCTTTTCGCGCTTGAAGAAACAAAGCCGGAGGATCTGCCCGTTGACGCTGATGAGGCAACCGTCACGGCCGGCGCCGAACCGGAGATGCCGAATATAAAAGCTCATCCCGAATATTCCGGCCTGGTTGACATAAAAGTGGATTTCACTTCAGTTTCAATGTCAGGCATCAATTCAATGCTCGGCGGATTGTCTTCATTAGCGGTTTTTCCAACAGTCAGCACCGATAAGGTAACTATGGGCTATTCCGTGGCAATGGACCTGGGATTCAAGTTTTTCACGGGAATCGACCTCACCTTCGGCCCCAGGCTGGAACTAATAGGATGCAATGCCGGAAGCTTTTCCGGCAACGATGGAGCCGCCGCTTCCCTTGTTTACACCCTGAATACCATGGCTTTCCCCTTCATGGCGGGCGGCACGTACACAATAAACTTTCCCGAGGCCCCTTTCGAGGCTTCCGTCGGCATATACGGCGGCGGGCTTTATGTTAGGGCTCCGGTATCGTGGCTTGAAACCTCCCCGGACTACAATTTAAATTCCACCGGCGACGGGTTCGGATTCGCGGCCGAGGCAACCGTCTCGTTCAAATACCAGATATCAGAATCCATATCGGCCGGAATCAACGGCGGCTACAGGGCCGCATATGCCGGCAGTGTGCCTGTTCCTGTCGCGGTAAATGCCGACGGGACGCTGAAAAACAGCAACACAGCCTTTGACCTCGGCGGATTTCTCGCCGGGATTAATTTTAACATGAAGTATTGAGTAAAATATAATCGATCCTGCCGCAGGGGGTTTTTAAAACTTATGGAGCCGTCAATATCAGCCATTGCAGTAAAAAACGGGCTTATCCGCGCGGGCCTTGAAGCCGCCGATAAGGACGATTTTGAAGGGGCCGTCGGCTCGTTCGAAAAAGTTTTAAGTATTTTCCCGGGCGACCGCGACGCCCTTTTTTATACAGGATTCGTCTATTCTGAAACGGGGCAGTTTGCCGCGGCTTATGACATTTTTAAAAAACTTATCTCCATTAACCCGGGCGACGTTGAAGCGTTCATACAACTCGGGCTCATATTCGAAAAAGATGGGAAATACGGCGACGCACTGTCGGTTTATTCCGCCGCGCCGCAGTATCCGCCGGCACCCCGGCTTTATAACAGCACCGGCCGCGCCAGCCTTGGCGCCGGTAAATTCGAAGCCGCGGCGGCCTGCTTCAGGAAAGCCGTGGAACTGGACCCTTCCATGATGGAAGGGCTCTCGATTTTGGGCATAACGCAGTACCTGAAAACGGGCGCCGGCGCCGAAAGCGCCCCGCTAAAACCGGCGGCCACGGAAGGCAAAAATATTTTTGGCGCAAAATTTCTTTATGACGCCGGCCTTGAATATATGGCGCGTGGTATGAACACAAAGGCTGTTAAAGCTTTCTCGGATGCCGCGGTAATTGAACCTTCATATTCCGGCGCTTACACCGCCCTTGGACGCATTTGCCTGTCGCTGAAAGACTATGCCGGAGCGGCCGCATGGCTGGAAAAGGCCCTGGCCGCCGGCCCGGCCGGAGCCTCTGTATACAATACGCTGGGGCTTGTTTATGACGCANNCAGATGAGGCTGTAGAAATGTATAAGAGGGCCGTTTCACTCGATGATGTTTACGCTGACACACATTACAAACTTGCGCTTTACTACCTGGAGCGCGGCAGCGCGGACAAGGCCGCGGAGGAATTCATAAAACAGGTAAGGATTAATAACATCGGGGATATGGCCGAGGATTCCATGCGCAGGCTCGCATTAATGAAATCGGAACCCTATGAAAGCATAAAAAAATATTTCAGTTCCCTTCCCGCGGCCGCGAGCAAAACCGCGCCGCCTTCACCGCCGGAGCCAACTGCCGCCCCTGAAACAATTTTTATCCCGCCCGCTATGCCACATGGAACGCCGCAGTTTCAGCGGCCCGTTAAAAGCGAAAACAGCTCTTATATAAATGATTACAGGAATTTAATAAAAGAAAAAATGTCGAAAATTACCGCCCGTTCAGGTGGAAGTCTAAATAACAGCGGTGACAGGCTTGCCGGGGCGCTGCCTCCTCCTATAATTCCCGTCGCGGAAATTTCCGCGGGCATACCGCCGCATGTTGCCGATATTTTAAATGATAACAGGGGCGCTATCCGCGATATTTCCCTGCCGGGCCGCCCCGAAGAAAATATTCCCGGTGAAGGCACGTCCGGTCTTTCAAATGATTCAAATGAGCCGGAAGAGGAATATGAACAAAACGCAAAGAACCGGGCGGCGTCAGAGTTTGATTCCGGCCCGGCCGCGCAGCCTGATGAAATCAAGGCGCCGGAACACCGCAAAAGCCGTATTGATTACCCGCCCGCGGAATATCCCCACGGCGCCGCGATAAATACAGTCGGCGCAATATCCCATATCATGCCGGTTGAAGGCGCGCCTCTGGCGCCGCACATGCCGCCGGCGCACCATAACCCGCCGTCAGGAAAAGTACATCACGCGGAACCGGATAAACCCCCTCTCCCTCCGGGAGAAGAGGAAGCTTAAAACGCCATATTTTTAAATGCGTCAGCCAGCCTTTTTATTCCCTCTTCAATTTTATCGGGGGTGCAGCTTGTATAATTAAGCCTGAGGGTGTTTTTTCCGCCGCCAACCGCGTAAAAAGGCTTTCCCGGCACGAAGGTGACGCTCTGTTTAATAGCGGCGTCAAAAAGCACCATTGAATCATACTTTTCCGGAAGGGTCATCCAGATGAACATCCCGCCTTCGGGTTTTGTGAACCTGACCTCCGGCGGAAAATGTTTTTCAATGGAAGCCACCATGGCGTCGCGCTGGGTCTTATACAGCGCCCTTATTGATTCAATATGTTTATCAATGGAATTTTCCGAAAGGTACCTGTAAAGAACCCTCTGGGAAAAATAATTTGTGTGCAAATCAGCGGCCTGCTTGGCGGTATTTACGGCGTCGAGTATCTCCGGCGGCGCGGTTATCCACCCGAGCCTTAAAGCCGGCGACGCTATCTTTGAAAATGAACCCAGTAGTATCCCGTCCGGATTGTGTTTCCTCATGGGGGCTATATCTTCGCCCATAAAGCGCAGTTCGCCGTAAGGGTTGTCCTCGACGACGGCCACGCCGTATTCGAGGAATATTTTTGACGCTTCAGAGCGGACTTTGTCCGAATAAGTTACCCCTGACGGGTTCTGAAAATTCGGCACCCCGTAAAATAATTTTATTTTGCCGTTTTTGCATATTTTTTCCAGCGAGTCCGTATCCGGTCCGTGGTTGGTCATCATCACCGTCTTAAAGCACGGCTCAAAGACGGAAAAAGCCTGTATAGCGCCTAGATATCCCGGTTCTTCCATGAGCACATTGTCGCCTTTGTTGATGATTGCCTTGCCTATAAGGTCCAGCGCCTGCTGTGAGCCCGATGTTATAAGTATGGAATCGGGGCTTATCAGCAAACCCTGCTTTTGCTCATACCTTTTGGCTATAAATTCCCTGAGTTTGTAATACCCTTCAGTCGACGAATACTGTAATGCGCGCTGTCCGTCGTTTTCAAGGACGTATCTGCACGCATCCTCGATTTCCTTTACGGGAAATGTCGATGGATTTGGCAGGCCTCCGGCGAAAGATATTATATCCGGCGATTCCGCCACCTTTAATATTTCCCTTATGAAAGATTTCGGCACATTCTTCATTCTGTCGGCAATCAGTCCCATTATTATACCGCCTTATTTTTTTTAATAATTATATAGAAAAGCGCCGGTTTTTCAAGTTTTTTTATTCCTGATAAAACGCTTTTTTTTGTTTCCATTTGGCCGGCTTTTATATATAATAAAAAAAGATAAAATATATGGGGGGTTTATCATGCTAAGCAAAATCAAGTCCGCCGCCATCATCGGCATCGACGCCTATGAGGTTGAGGTTGAAGTCGACATTTCGCCCGGTCTGCCGGGATTTTCAGTCGTGGGTCTGCCGGACGCATCGGTAAAAGAAAGCAAGGACCGTGTGCGCTCCGCCGTCAAAAACTCGGAATACAGGTTTCCGCCCAATATGAAAATTACCATCAATCTTTCACCCGCTGACAAAAAAAAGGAGGGGCCGTCGTTTGACCTCCCCATTGCCATAGGCATAATGTCCGCCGGGGACTCGGTAAGCAGGGCAATGCTAAACGACTACCTGATTATCGGCGAGCTTTCCCTTGACGGCTCGATAAATCCGGTAAAGGGGTGCCTGTCGTTCGCCCTGCTGGCGCGCGAAAAGGGATATAAGGGCATTATTATCCCGCACGCCAATGCCGATGAGGCCGCAGTGGTGGAGGAAATAGATGTAATGCCGGTAAAAAGCCTCAGGGAGATAATTGATTTTCTCAACGGTGAAAGCGCCGCAGTACCGCACAAGATCGACATCGAATCCGCGTTCTCAAAATCGCGCAAATACAGCCTGGATTTTTCCGACGTAAAGGGACAGCAGTATATCAAGCGGGCCCTTGAAATAGCCGCGGCCGGCGGCCACAACCTTTTGATGATTGGCCCTCCGGGCTCCGGAAAGACAATGCTTGCCAGGCGCTTTTCCACCATACTTCCCGAAATGAACCTTGAGGAGGCCATTGAAACCACGAGGATACACAGCATAAGCGGCCTGATGAGGGAAAAATCAGCGTTGATCGCCCTGCGCCCCTACCGTTCCCCGCACCACACCATTTCGGACGCCGGATTGATAGGAGGAGGCGCCATCCCAAAACCCGGTGAGGTTTCACTTTCGCATAACGGCGTGCTGTTTCTGGACGAACTTCCAGAATTCAACCGGAACGTCCTCGAGGTTTTACGCCAGCCGCTTGAGGACGGCCATGTTACAATAAGCCGCGCCGCGGCATCAGTCACCTACCCCGCCCGTTTTATGCTGCTTGCAGCCATGAACCCGTGCCCCTGCGGATATGCCACACACCCCACCAGGACGTGCTCGTGTTCGGCAAGGCAGAAGGAAAAATATATCTCAAAGATATCCGGCCCGCTTCTGGACCGCATAGACATACACGTTGAGGTGCCGGTGGTGCAATACAGCGACCTTGTCTCAAAGGTGGAGGCAGAACCGTCGGAAGATATAAGAAAAAGGGTCAACACCGCGAGAAAACTGCAGGAGTCCCGTTTCAAGGGCACCAAAGTATATTTCAATGCGCACATGGGGCCGAGACAGTTGAAAAAACACTGCGGCCTGGGCGACGATTCGCAGGCGTTGTTAAAAAAAGCCATAGAAAACCTGGGGCTCTCCGCGAGAGCCTACGACAGGATATTAAAGGTAAGCCGCACAATAGCCGACCTCGAGGGCAGTGAAGAAATCAAATCCGCCCACATAGCCGAGGCCATACAATACAGGAGCCTTGACAGGGATTACTGGAAAACCGGGGTGTGACAAATGGGCGAAAATGACAACGTTTCATTCATCCCAGCCCACGGCGGATATCAGCAACTGAGGTCTTTCCAGATGTCGGAAATAGTCTATGACGCCACCGTAAAATTCTGCGAACGTTTTATACACAAATACTCCCGTACAGTCGACCAGATGGTGCAGGCGGCAAGAAGCGGCAGGCAGAATATTGCCGAAGGCAGCATGGCATCCGGCATCTCAAAAGAAACTGAAATAAAACTTGTCGGGGTGGCAAGGGCAAGCCAGGAGGAACTACTGCTGGATTACCAGGATTTTCTGAGGCAAAAGGGGCTTGCGTTGTGGGGCAAAGACGACGTCCGGGCAATGGACGTGCGCAGAATCGGCGGCACACCGGATAGGTCATATAAGTCTTATATGACCTATTTTGATGCAGACCCCGAAACAGCCGCCAACGCAATAATCTGCCTGATCCACCAGACCAACTACCTGCTTGACCGGCAGTTAAGGCAGTTGGAGCAGGATTTTGTAAAACAGGGCGGGTTGAGAGAGAGGATGTATAAGGCAAGGGTGGAAGAAAGGAAAAAAATGGGATAAATCCCAAATGGAATTTTTGCTGTTATTCTTGAGTTTTGGGTTAATTGTTTCATCCGCTATTTACATTTATCCGGTTTAGGCAGTCGCTATTCAACAATCAAACCATTTGCTTGATTTATGAATTTAACATTAAACCCTTTTGATAATTTCATTATTTTATTACTGATTTTATTAAATTCTTTTCCATGAGCAAAATCAGGCTGGCAATTATAAATTTTAACCGGTATCAAATACGGGTTATAAACTCCGCCTTGTTTAAATTCACAACAAAAAATAAAACTTTCAGTTTCTTCATCGCTTTTCTGATCAAAAATATAATTGCCGATGCTGTAAATTATGAATTTATTCTTATACTTTTCTATTCCCTGAATGACATGCGGATGATGCCCTATTATAAGATCCGCGCCGTTATCTATCATGTCATGAGCCAGCTGTTTTTGATACAAGTAAGGGCGGCGCATATACTCCTCGCCCCAATGATAGGAGATTATAACAACATCGAATTTGCTTCTTGCTTTTTTTATTTCCATCAGCACTTCTTCCCGGCTGCACATAGCCGGCTGTGATGAACCTGCTTCTTTCTTTCCTAAATCAACCGGTATATCGGTAAAGGCAAAAAAAGCGATTTTTAAGCCGTTTATATTTATCATCCTGGGCTTCATTGCTTCGGTGGCATTAGAACCTGCGCCTGCGGCAAAAAATCCGTTTTTTTCAATAAATTGTTTTGTTTCCTGGAGCCCTTTTTCCCCGCAGTCGAATGTATGATTGTTTGCAATTGAAAACATATTAAATCCGGAGCTGACAAGTCCGGAAGCCATTCCAGGGTCACATTTGAACGCGAATAACTTCTTCCTTTTTTCACCGGTCGCTGATATCGGACATTCAAGATTGCAGAAAGCAAGCCGGTTTGTTTTAATAAACTTGGTCATCTTTTCAAAAGGGTAATCGGCTCCGCCTTCCAGCATTATTTTCAAGACTCCCCTGTCCAGCATCACGTCGCCAACAGCGCAGAAACCGGCTACTCTTATTTTTTCATCCGCAATAGCGGCCCCAGACATAAAAAAAATAACAACTAAAAATATCGCCGTCAGATTTTTTTTCACGCAGGGAATTCCATTCTTCCTGCCTTAATAACCGCTGTAATATTCAAAATTAGCATCTGAATCACGTGTATTTGAAATGTAATCGGCCGTCCATTCCGGCAGAGCCGGGACTTTTTCGGACCGCAATAGGCTCTGCCATTCTTCATCTGTAAGCCTGTCGTTGGCAGGCTGTTTAAATTCATAATAAGAGAAGACCGCGCCTTTTAAAAGCTTTAAGTACCCACCAATTTCAACTACCACATAAATATCGAACGCAGGGCCCACTGCTTCTTCAAGTGCCTGGTCTCCGCTTGTGTGTACATCCGCAACGACAGCAATGTTTTTGTCGGTTTCGCTTGTAATCTCAAACCAACGCATCGTTCGTTCATTGTCGACCATTATTGAAAGCGTTAGGCGCTCAAGTTCGCCGCCAAAATCCGCTATCCTTTCATATTCGTCATTTGAGATTTCCTCGCCTTTCATTTCTTTTAAGGAAATATTTTTTAAGAAAACCGTTAAATCAATGAATTCCTGGAATTTTTCGTTTATTCTATCGGAAATATAATTATTTTTCTTAAGCTCATCCTTTGTAAATGTCAGGAACTCCTCAAGCCTTTTGTAAAACTCAACATTGGGTTCAACATACGCTTTTGCCGGTTCCGGTCTCCATATACCCTCTCCTTCACCGCCTTCAGCTCCGGATGGTTTGCTATAAAGTATTGTGTCATGCCTGAGTTCGGCCCAGCTTGCAAGGGCTGTATTCGTGTCTTTTAACTTCCACGCTTCATTATTCATGAAAAATGGATATTTAAAATTCTTATCCTCCTCAAAGAGGGCCTTCAGGGTCCATATCCAGTAATAATAGATATTCTGTTGCCAGTCTGATTTCTGCATCTTGCTGAATTCCTGATTTAATTTGTCTAGTTCGCCTGAATACCCCCACCAATTGCCGTTTTCTTTATACGTTTCAAGCAGTATTTCTTTTGCAGTTGTCGACCCAATCGCCGCCATTATATCAAGCCCTTTTGGAAAAAGCCTTTTTGAGTCGGTCAGCCTCTGAAGGATTTCAGAATCCGGTATATACCTCTGCCCCATGAACCTGAACTGGGTGCTATTTGGAATACCGATCTGTTGGGTTTTTATTCTCGTCTTTTTCGATAGATCATCTGCAGCTTTTTTTGCAGCCTGTAGTAACGCACTATCACAAAAATTTTCATTTGTAATATAATTCTCATCCACCCCAACCTTTACTATTTCCTTCCCTGTAACTTTATTAATAACCACGGCGCAGTCATTGACATCAAGGTCATCTGTCGCTCCGACATAGAATTTTGTAATATCGTAAATCCTCTGCCACTGGTCGGCGAGGCGTTTCCCGGCCGCATGAACTTCATTCATCTGTCTTGTTATGATCAGGAATTGCATCAGGTCCGTCTCGCGGTCGGCAAGAAAATAGTTCAAACCGTACCACATCATTGCCATGAAATATTTTTTTAGTTTCTCATCCCTTGTGTAATGTCCACGCGGCACAAACTGTGCGTAATCCAATGCATGCTCTTCCGCAGGGTCATTTTCCGTATTGAATATCAGAGATTGCTGTCTTCCCGAATGGAGCAAGCACCTGTCTGCCTCTATCTTGGCTATTTTAAGCAATTTAGGGTCCATTTCAGGATAATCGCCGGTAAGAAAAAACAAAGGCACGGCGAAATAAATCATATTTCTTCGGGCAGCCTCCCTGACCTTATTATTCTTGCTGCTTTCATAAAGTGATTTGGATGCATCAAACATGTTTTCCGTCAAATCTTTTAAAGCCGGCAGCAGGCTGTCTCTTTCGATATTTCTGAGAATAAAGTCAAAGTACATATGATAAAGCTGCAACATGGAATCAGTAGTTACAAAACTTGCCCTTTCCTTGTATGAGTTGTCCTCATAAACCCGGAACAGTTGTTCGTGTTTTGCTTGCATAATCAAAAAACCATTCGTACTAAGCTTTATCTTATCAGCTTTCGTAAAATCGGAATATTGCCATCTGTTAATTATGTTATTAAAATTTATTACTGTCTTCCCATTTTTAGTAAGGTAGTTCTGTTTCATAAGTTCCTTTTCCTTTTTGATTATCAATTCCGACTGATTGAGTTCTTTTTTGGATAGTACGCTGTCTGAAAAATCGGTCTTCAGATGGTACCACGGCTGTTCCATAAAA
Source organism: candidate division FCPU426 bacterium (assembly GCA_003159495.1). GTDB lineage: Bacteria > Oederibacteriota > PGYV01 > PGYV01 > Palsa-1178 > Bog-1181. The sequence goes on from PLPI01000093.1 coordinate 60,802, forward strand.
TAAAAATGGAGCTCGTGCGTTTTGAAGGGCTTGCCATGGCGTGCATATATTGAATTACGCATCAGGTAAAGATCCTGGAGGGTTTTGTCTTCCAGATTGCCGGTGTCTATTGCTGGGCTTTCGGTGTTGCCGCCCTCATAAAGTTTGTATGCATCCCGTGCCAACATTGCCGAAAAAAGGCAAAGGACAAAAAAAATAATTATTATGGCCTTTTTCATTATTATCACCCCTTATTGAAATTTCATTTGCGACAGTTTCCTTATTTTCAGGTCATTTCCCATGACTTTAAGTGCATCAAAACCGAATCCGTTCCACTTGTAAGACATTATCCTATATAGCCTGTTTTTTTGCAATTCCAAAGATATAAGTTCATAAATGCCATCCTTGTTAATGTCGGCTAAAGTAAAATCAATAAAAGGCGACGAAAGGCGTGAGCCTCTCCATTTTGGTATAAATTTCTTGCCATCCCAGGCATATACAAAAAGACGGTTGTCAAAAACAGGGTCTAATCTGGTTTTTTTCCACACGCCAATACAAATGAACAAAGTCATATTTCGGTCCAGTTTCGCCGTCTCGATTTTCCATGGATTCTGGCCAGAATCCTCAAAGGTGAACACGCGCTCCAATTTACCGTCCGCCTGCGATAAAACAATTATTCTATCCCCTCTTGGTTCTCCATTAAGCCCGGTTATAATAAACAAGGTGCCGTCAGACGCAGATATACACCCATCTTTTATCCGTTCCTTTCCGGCAAAATAGACGTCAGTAATTATTCCCTTTCTGTCCGTAATCGTAATTTTATCAGCAAATATTTTTATTGTTTTACCATTAAATACCATTTTTTTTAACAGTTTCTCTTGTTCATGAAATCCGCAACTGCTTACAATTAATATTATTAATAAAAAAGCATATTTTTTCACCAGCGTACACCTTTATGTAATTTCAATATTTTACACCCATTTCCTTTTCCGAAAAATTACAAACAGTGAAGACATATAGTTCCGTACCTTTTTGTTTCCACGCACCATACGGCAGCCCGGCTTTTTCAGTACAAATTTCATTTAAAAACTTTTCTTTCGACCAACCGTTTTCCTGCGTCACCTGCGGCAAAAGAAGTCCTGTTTTTTGATCTTTTGTTACCATTACCCCGTGTTTACCCATTATTATTTCATCTGTGTTTTTTATCTTTTTATATGGCGATAGTATGGATATTTCAATATCAATTTTTCTAAGCTCGTTTTCTCCGACAGCCTTGAAACCGTAATCACCAAAAGCCGCGGAGCACGCGATCTGTGGTATGCCCCGCCTCAAAGGCATGACTGCGTCGGTTGTGCCCATGCACCCCCTGAGCTCATTATNNCATTATTTTTGTTCAGAGTCACAAATATGCCGTAATAATCCCCAAATATTTTATCTCTGTCATCGATTATCGGTATTTGTTTCGTTTTAATATAGTTTTCGATGGCCTGCCTTGCATATTTGAGCATTTTTATCTTTGTTCTATCATCTATGCTGATATCCAAACCATTTTCTATCTCCGCAGCACGATCCTTGCGGTAAAACGCGACTGCCGCATAGCCCACCACCCTGCTTTTGTGGCCGAGCGCCGGTGATATACTGGAGTTGGATGCTTTCAAAAGCTTTGCGCTGTCCGCGCCAAACCTTTTCATTATCTCGATTCCAACCATCGCCGCCTGTTCTCCGCATACGGCTGTTTCCAAGCCCCGCCTGAAATACTTTACCACCAGAGCTACCGCCTCCGGATGTATGACCGCCGTATCCATGGAAATAAAACAATCCGTTATTTTTTTGTCCGACTTTTTTGCTGTTTCAAAATCCGGATAATGCGACAAATCGGTGCTTATTACAACCAGGACTTTTTTATCCTTTAATTCTGAATATATGACATCCGCAGCCGCCCTTGCGTCATCCAGCGATATATCGGCGACCACAAAAGGAATCAGTTTAAATGATTTAACTTTTTCGAGCAAGAAAGGAAGTTCAACTTCTACCGAGTGTTCCGTGTAAAATGCGGTTTCCTCTTCTTTTATGAATTTGCATTTTTTCATCAGCCTGCCGATGAGATCAACATCGGATTTAACATCGCCCGTCGGCATCCTGAATGTATTGTAGAGGCATGTTTGCAGTCCGTATTTAGGCGAGGTATGAGAAGTCCCAATCACTATTATATAATCATAATCATTATCTATAGTTGAAAATCCATATGCCGCGGTTCCAGCCGAATACTGATAATTCGCATGCGGTACAAGTATACCTTTTACTTCACCAACCGGTTTAGGCAATCTTATGACAGATGCAAACGCGGACTTAACGGCATTATTGAGTTCCGCCGTTCCTGCCGGGTAATACTGCCCGGCTACAGCCGGGTATTTTATGTCCGCCGCGGGATGCAGTGCCATAGCAGCCGCGGAGATAAAAGGCAACAGCACCAATAATACATGTTTTGGAATTTGGAATTTTAAATTCAAATTTTTTGTATTAGGGGTCAACGCATACTTTGGACATTTCCGTTCGCTAAGCACAGTAACCCGGGGATTATTCAAATTTTTGGTGTCCAAAACATCTTTTTGACACAATTTGTGCTCTTTATTGTCCTTAAAATTTTGTATAATTAGAATCCCCTTTCACTATTCAAAATCAGTACTTCAGTTATTATGAATGACTTTTATTTTCGTTTCTGTTTATACCAAATGTCACAACCTGTTTTTTGATTACTTGCTCCGAACCCTATATTTCAATGGATTTATCAATATTATATCACTTAAATTTTTTTTAAAAATATAAATATATGCCTTATACATAGCCTGTGTGAGTGAGACTCACCGTGCTCTTGCGGATATGCCACGCATCCCACGAGGACATGCTCCTGTTCGGCAAGGCAGGAGGGATTACTGGAAAACGGGGGTGTGACACATGCAGCCTGACTGACACGGCCGTTTCTATCCGGCCTTGAATTCCGATGTGAAATAAAATTTTATATTCGGGTATGTCTTTATATAATAGTCAAGGTCCCACTGCGAGCCGGCGAAAAAGACCGGGTTGTCCGCGCTGTCGTAGCCTATGCTGTCGGCCTTATACTTCTGGAATTCTTCCATCTGTTTTTTATCATCCGACGTGAACCAGCACGCCTTTTTTGCGTACATGGGCTCAAAGCGGCATTCGGCGCCGTATTCATTTTTCAGCCTGTAGAGTATGACGTCGAACTGCAGCTGGCCAACCGTGCCGACAACTTTTTTATTGCCGTGTTTCATTATAAAAAGCTGGGCCACACCCTCTTCCGTGAGCTGTCTTATCCCCTTTTCAAGCTGTTTTGCCTTAAGGGATGTGTGCACAAGCTCCTTGAATATCTCCGGGGAAAATTTCGGAATGCCCTTGAACATCAGTTTTTCGCCCTCTGTGAGCGTGTCGCCTATCTTGAATTTGTCCCTGTCGTATAACCCGATGACATCTCCCGGATAGGCCTCGTCTATAACGTCCTTTTTCTGCCCGAGAAAACTCGCCGGGTTTGAAAAGCGCACCTCCGTATCAAGACGCACGTGGTAATAAAATTTGTTGCGTTCGAACTTTCCCGAACATATACGCAAAAAAGCTATCCTGTCCCTGTGGTTCGGGTCTATGTTCGCGTGAATCTTGAAGACAAATCCGCTGAATGTGTTTTCCTCCGGGTTGACCATACGCGTGTCCGCTTCCATGGGGCCGGGCCCCCGCGCAAGCTCGACAAATGTCTCGAGCAGTTCCTTCACTCCGAAATTATTAAGGGCGCTTCCGAAAAATACCGGCGCCTGTTTTCCGGAGAGGTATAAATCCATGTTAAAGGGCTCATAAACGCCTTCCACAAGCGCAACGTCCTCCCTGAGCCTGGCCGCAAGTTCCGGCCCGGTATATTCATCGATGACCGCGCTGAACAGGTCATTTACCCTTATTGTTTCTTCGCCGTCAGCCTTGCCGTGCGGCCTGAAAATGTTAAGGTTCTTTTTATACAGGTGGTAAACCCCCTTGAAAGAGGAACCCCTGCTGATCGGCCAGCTCATTGGGGCGGCCTTTATATCAAGTTTATTTTCCAGTTCGTCGAGAAGTTCTATCGGGTTCCTGCCCTCGCGGTCGAGCTTGTTGACGAATATCATCACCGGCGTGCTGCGCATCCTGCACACGTTCATAAGCTTTTCGGTCTGCTCTTCGACCCCTTTAACGCTGTCCACCACAAGGATGACGCTGTCAACAGCGGTCAATGTCCTGTAGGTATCCTCGGCAAAATCCTTGTGTCCCGGGGTGTCGAGAAGGTTTATTTTCATTCCGGCGTATTCAAAGCTCATTACGGCCGAGGTTACGGATATGCCCCTCTGGCGTTCAATCTCCATAAAGTCGGAAACCGTCGCCTTTTTTATCTTGCTGGATTTTACGGCGCCGGCCATCTGTATGGCGTCGACAAAAAGGAGGAGTTTTTCCGTAAGCGTGGTCTTGCCCGCGTCCGGATGGCTTATTATGGCAAATGTCTTTCTCTTTTTTATTTCCTCTAAAATGCTCATTTTCATCTTCCTGTAAAGGGGTTATTTTTTCTCAGGCGGCTCAAAAACCGGCGAAACCGCCTGCAAAAAATATAACATTATTTCACCCCCGGCACAACCGGAATTAATGACCCGGCTAAAAATCCTTCCTGACCACAAGCTTTCCCATCTTCCTGAGTTTCTCTTCAATAAATGGTATTATCTTTTTTCTCGGGAAAAGTCCCAGCTGTTTGAAAATTATCGGCTGGTAATTTTCATTTACCGAATTTCCGGCCCATATGATTATCCTGTCCACGGCTTTTATCAGTACGGCCATTTCGGATACGCACGAATCCCTGTCGTACATTTTATTGTCATAATCGAGTATGTTATAAAGCTGGTTAAGCGAAAAAGCCCCCTCGGTGGCTATGTCTATGCCCTGCATGTAATATCTGGGCGGGTTTAAATAACTGCCGGACCCCCTACCGGTTTTAAGGATTATTCCGGTCTGCTGTGACACAATATCCGCCGTTGTGGAACCGCAGACTATTTTTATCCCGGGCGATTCCATGAAGCCCCGCACCATTTCAAAATCTTTTCCCCTGTCCGCCGGCGGGCCGGTGAGTATATTTACCGTCCTGCCCGGCCTGGTTGTAAGAATAACGGCGGTCGTGTCGTCGCAAAATTCACCGCCGGAGAGGTTTTTCGCCTCTTCCACCATGAGGCCGGCAATTTTTTCCGGGCCGACGCCCTCTTTCACAAGCGAATCGGCAAATGCCGCGGCCTCTTTTATACCCCAGCCGGCCGCAAATTTTCCCTTCATTCCCATGCCGGCCTGTGTCACCCCGTCGCTGAAAAGCATTATTGCGCAGCCGTCATCGAGTTTAAAATGCGATTCTCCAACAAGTTCGCTTCCCATTATAAAGTACCGCTGCTGCGCCGCCAGGGCGCTTCCCTGCTGGACGAAAACCGGGGCGGGCATTTCATAGGTTAAAACCGTTGCATGTCCGTCATTCAATACCCTGGCAACCGAAAATGCCGCGAAGGGTATGTTTTCAGACCTGGCCGCATGCATTGACGCGGCTATTTTTTCCCCGGCTTCACGCAGTGTAAAGCCGTTCTTTAGCATCGAAAAAAGCCTTGATGCGTTAAGGTGCGCCGCAATATTGGCCTTTATACCGGAACCTATTCCGTCAAATACCGCTATTGTCGCGGCTTCCGGCGTCTTATCCTCCATGATAAAATCGCCGCATACCGCGGCTCCATATTTCGAGCGCTGCGCCGCCGCCGACTCCACATGCCTGTAAGTTTCCTTTCCCACCGCGGTGTTATTTGCCATGTGCATCACCGCCCCCGGAGAGTTCCGTAAGTTTTTTCACAAGTTCCTCGGTGCGCGCCATATTTTCGCCCAGCTGCCACGCTATCTGCTGGGACATTTTAACCTGTTCGTCCAGCATTTCCCTCGCCTGTCCCGCCGTTTTCACCCTTATGGTCTCAAGTTTTTCCCTGTCGTGCCTTGAATTTGTCACGTCGACAAATATACCGACATACTGTCCGTACTGCCTGAGGGCGTAAAACAATTCATGGAAAGAATAACCTCCGGCGTTCTCAACGGGCGAGTCTATGTTTTCCGCCGTTCCCGACGCGAGCCTTTCGAACTGCGCCGGGTCCATTATCACGGATATATCCGAACCCATGTAAGAATCGGATACGGAAAAAAACTTTTTAAAAGCCGGATTCATTTTTATTATTTTCAGGTCACGGTCGAGTACCACTATGCCGTTGGGGCTTGTTTCAATTATTTTATCCGTCCTTTGTTCGGCAAGCCTGCGCATATACGGCAGGCACATCTCTATTTCAGCCATGCCGTCGAGCACCGCCACCGCCTTTTCCCTGCATCCGGCGTAGCCGCAGGCGCCGCAGTTAAGCATATCTTCCGGCCCGGATTTTCCGGTTTTTTCAAGGATGTTCTTTATTTCGTCCTCGGTGTAACGCGCCTGAATGACCGCGCAGGCCCCCGTAAATTCACCCCTTGAAAGAAAATCATTGTTAAATTCAGGCTCCGCGGCGGCCCCTTTCATATCACCGGCGTATTCCACAAGGTTCTTCCTTTTTTCAAATATATTTCCGCCCGTCTTTACCCCGGGGCCGTTAATGCAGCCCCCCTCGCAAAAAAGGGGTTCCACAAAAAAGCCGTCAAGCCCTTTTGTGTCAAATGCCTGTATTACCTCCCGGGGCCCTGAAATATGGATGTATTTTACATCACCGGCTGGAGTCCCGATGCCTGCCGTCCTTAACATTCCGCCCGGGAGCGGGAAGAGCCTGGAAAACCCCGCTCCGCCGGAATCGTATCCGCTCTCTTCGCAGTTTTTAAGGTCGATTTTTTCATCGTCAAACCACTGCGCGAGTTCCTCGAACGTTAGCACGCAGTCCACAATTCCCGCGTATTCGGGCCTTGCGGCCTCCTGTTTTTTCGCCACGCACGGCCCGATGAATATGACTTTATCGAATTTTCTCTCCCCCGCCTTTAACCGCGCGGCATGCGCTATCATCGGGGAGGCAACCGCGAGAAGTTTGTCCGCGAATTCCGGCCTGTATTTTTCCACATAATTTACCACCGCCGGGCACGCGGTGCATATTGACGTGGCGCCCCCTTTTTTTGCGGCCATTTCCACGGATGCGCGCGCCACGTCGTACGCCGCGTCCGAAGTCTGCGCAACAAACTCAAAGCCGAGCCGCCTTAACGCGGAAGCAAGCCTTCCGGCCTGCCAGCCGGGAAAAAATGCCGCGAAAGAAGGGGCTACGCTCGCGGCAACCGCCCCGTTTTCTTCCAGTATCTTTTTAGCCTCATGCAGCGACTGTATGTAAGTCTTGGCATGCTGCGGGCATTCCCTTATGCAAGTGCCGCACGATATACAGCGCTGGGCGTCCACATAAGCCTGGCCGTCTTTCATGCGTATGGCCTTTACCGGACAGGCCTTAAGGCACCTGTAACAATCCCTGCATCTGGCGGTTAATGTATAAACCGTCTGTGGGGCGTAATTTGTGTTTTCCATATTCGGGCCTCGCTTTTTTATCTTTCCAACATGCCGCAAAACATTTTGTTAATCCATAAAAAAGATTATTTCGCGGCCTCCATGGTTTTCAATCCGAGCCGCCTGTTTATCTCGTTAATGGCCTTTATTCCGTCACAGGCCTCAAACTCCCTGCCGCCTATCTCGACCACCGGCCCCCTGCCGCATTTTTCAAAACAAAACGAGGCTTTTACCGTCACTTTTTCATTCAGGCCGTTTGCCTGCATGTGTTCCAGTATGTCCTTCATGACCTTCTGCGAGCCTTTAAGGTAACAGCCGGTCCCGAAACACACATTAACCTCAAGCTCGGATACCGCCTGTTTGGGTTTCGCTATATCAAAACTTTCCTTAATTATCCTTCTGTGGTTCCTGAAATGCGTGTGCAGCAGTTCGTGCGCGCGCCTGCCTCCGTCATCACCGCCGAAGACCGTCGCGTAAAGTTCGGCTATGTAGGGATTTTCCTGCGATTTATGAAGCTGAAGCATCCTGTCGTTATTGTAAATTCCAGCGGTCCTCTTTTTCCTGACCTCGCCGGACTTATACACGGGCTGGCCGGCGCCGCCTATGCATCCCCCGGGGCACGCCATTACCTCAATGATGTCGTATTTGACAGCGCCGTTTTTAACCTTTTCGGCAAGGTCGCGGGCGTTTTTAAGGCCGCTCACCACGGCAAGCCTGATGTCTATGCCGTTGATCTTTACTTCCGCCTCCCTGAACGATTTGTCGCCCCTGACTTCCTTAAACTCGTAGCTTTCGGTCTTTACGCCTCCGAGTTTCTCGGCCGCATATCGCAGAACGGCCTCTGAAACTCCGCCCGAATTCCCGAAAATCACCCCGGCTCCCGTCTTAAACCCGAAAGGCATGTCGAAAGACTGCGGCTCAAGATTGTTGAACTGGATCCCGGCTTCGGATATCATTGCGGCCAATTCCTGCGTGGTTAACACGTAATCGACGTCGGCAACGCCGCCCTTTTTAAATTCATCCCTTTTCGCCTCGTATTTTTTCGCCGTACACGGCATTATGGACACAACAGTAATGTTTTCCCTTTTAAGGCCGGATTTTTCAGGCAAAAGGGACTTTAAAAGCGAACCGAACATCTGCTGCGGTGATTTGCAGGTGGACAGATTACCGGTCAGTTCCGGGAAATACTGCTCCGCGAATTTAACCCATCCCGGACAGCAGGATGTAAAAAGCGGGAGATTTTTTCCCGATTTTTTCCTCTCAATGAACTCATTGCCCTCTTCTATAACCGTCAAATCCGCGGCGAACGACGTGTCAAAAACCATGTCAAAACCCATCATTTTCATTGCCGCGACTATCTGCCCTGTCGCCGTGGTGCCGGGCTCCATGCCGAATTCCTCGCCGAGCGCCACTCTTACCGCCGGCGCAAGCTGGGCCACGACGGTTTTCTCCGGGTTTTCAATTTCTTTCCAGACCGGCGCCGTCTCAAATTTCGGCGTTATCGCGCCCGTCGGGCATACCCGCGCGCACTGGCCGCAGTAAACGCACTCGACGCTTCCGAGTTCCTTTCCGAAACACGGCAGGACCTCGGATTTTGACCCCCTGTTCGCAAAATCAATGGCGCCGATGCCCTGCACCTCGGAACACATCCTGACGCAGTCGCCGCACAGCACGCACTTGTT
>PLPI01000011.1 GCA_003159495.1 candidate division FCPU426 bacterium
CCAGTCCCTGGGGTGCAGTCCAGGATACAAAAAAAATCGAATTGCGCCAATCTAAACCAATAAATGAGGGATATGAAAAATATTTGTATAAAATAGATACGGATGCACTTGATAATGGAAATGAATATGATGCGTTCGAAATTGAAAAAGGATTCGGCAATTTTGAGTCTGTCGTCTCGCCAATTATAAAAAAAGTCAGAGAAACATTTGAGTTACCTACAGGGGATGAACTGAATATATTGATAAATTTCATTGCTTTGCAAGTTGTTCGAGTGCCTAGCCATATACATAATTTTGATAAACCACTACAAGATGTTGCAAAAATGTCGATGAAAATGATGATGTCGTCAAAAGATATATATGAAAGTTCTATTAATCAATTGAAAAAGGATCAGCCAGACCTTAAAGTTAATATAGGTTATGAATCTATGAAAAAATTTGTTAACAGTGAAAAATACAACATTATAATTAAAAAAAATTTTAAACTATCAATGATGCTAAATAGTATTGATACTATGATTTCACTATTAAGTTCTCGAAATTGGAGCCTTTGGATAAGTGCGGATCCAATGAATAATTATATTTGTTCTGATAATCCAGTTACGCTTACGTGGTCAAATGGATTGCCAAGACCAGGATTGTTTAAAGGTCCTGGATTTGGGATGAATAATACTGATGTAATAATGCCATTAAGTAAAAATATAGCTATGGTAGGAAAATTTGAATCAAATAATGGAGCAATTGCAAATGGCAATGTTATAGCCAACATAAATACTAGGGTTATGATGTTTGCTAGTAGACACATATATTCAAATAATGAATCGTTTTGTTGGATAGATAAAAACAATAGATTAGATTACTCGGCAAACTATTTAGAGGAGTTGAAAAAGTGATTAGAAACAACTTCGCCCCAAAAGCCAGCTATTATATCATCAAAAAAATATTAGCCAAGCCCTAATCTGCAGAAAAAGTGATATTTTTTATATAAATTGGGTGGGGGGAATAGAAAGGTAGGCGAAAGGAGGAATAATTGAATTAAACCATAGCCTGGCTCGTGACAGAGGGGTGTTAAAAGTGGTGTCGGAGGCGAAAAATGGATAAAACCAGCCAAAAGGAGTGATTTTTGATAAATGGAGAAATGGATAAATTGATATTGCGTAAGGAAATGGGAGTGATAGAATGAGTCATCAGAGGCAATTGATTATCTTAAAAGTGATTGGATAAGAGGAATGTGGAAGGGGATCACATGGATAAAAACGAACATATGAAATTAAATGGACAACAGAATTTGATTTTGTAAACCAATTTAATTAAAAGGAGGCTTTATGGAACTAAACATTGTAATTGGTGGACACGATGCAAGAAAATCATCATTGATTAGAGCTTTATCGGGCGGGTTTGGTAGAAGTAAAGAATTTGATATTAAGTTGTTGAATCAAACAGATTTAACTTGGGTAATTACTAATGCATTGCAAGAAATACCGTGGAGTGTAAAACAATTTCAACAAGAATTAAAAAAACATTTAATTGTCAAAAGGGTGTTGCTTGCACTGCGTTGCGTAAATAGAAAACATGGAGATGCGAATAATTATATTAGGCAATTTATTAGACTCGGATATAATATAGATGGAATTGCATTGCTTGACGACTCTTATAAAGTGACAAATTCTTTTCCGAGACAGATACAAATTAATAATTCAAATATTACTCCAACAAATGACATTGCTTCAAAAGTTAGAACTATTTGGGGTTGGAATTGATACGGTTTGACACCGAATAACAACTTTAACCCTACCGATTCAAATAGGAATGTGAAATTTAATCAACGAAAAAAAGGAGAAAATAATGAGAAAACTATTAATGGTGTTGATGTTTTTAGGAATTATAATAACGTGTTACGGCAATACGCTCTTGTATACGTCTGATGACGGAATTAAATATTATGATGATAAAACATACGCTGATACGAGTGGGAATACAGGCACGTATGAAGGGACTCTTAAAGATGGTAAGCCAGAAGGTGCTTGGAAAATTTACTACGAGAATGGAACCTTAAAATGGGAAGCAACCTTTGAGAATGAAAAGTTAGACGGTGTTTCAAAAGAATACTACAAGGATGGAATATTACAAGCGGAAGTAACTTTTAAGAATGGCAATATAGAAGGTGTTGTGAAAGAATACTACGAAAGTGAAAGCTTAAAATCAGAAAGAATCATTGGGAATGGCAAGATAGAAGGTGCTGTTAAAGAATATTACGAAAGTGGAAAATTGCAACTGGAGGCAACCTTTAAAAATGATAAGTCAGGTGGTGAATCAAAAGAATACTATGAGAATGGAAACATAAAATCAGAAGTAACGGTTAAGAATTATAAGAATGGGAAGCTAGGAGGCACTGAAAAAGATTACTACGAGAGTGGGAATTTACAAGATGAAGGAGCTTTAAAAAACGGAAAATTGGATGGTTGGGTGCGGGTATATACAGAGGACGGCACATATGCAGGCAGAGTTTATTATGTTAATGGTATGAAGTATAAAAGTAAAAAGGAATATGAGGATTCATTAAAAGACGAATGACAAAGAAATTGCTTTTGCCATTTAGGGTGATAAAATAGAGTCAAATAAATAAAGGGGTCGATTGTATTTTAAGGAGAAAATATGGAAAAAAGTGGACGTGATGCCGATTCTATTAAGTTGGAATTTTTAATTCCAATCATTTTATTTATAATTTCAATCGGTGGATATGGAGCGGCCTATTTATATTCGCAAGTGTATTATAATCATTTTGGCATACCGAGTTATTTGGTTGAATTGAAATTAAGTGTTATATGTATTTCAGCATTTTGGATATTTTTAATTACTTCATTAATTTTATGGGGATTTGGAATCGTCTTGCTTGCTTTAAAAAACATATCTGTTTATATTATAATCTTGGCAATAATAAATGCGATTCTATTTTTCTCTGGAATTATTTACATGTCTTATCTTATACATAGTAAAACGAATTTATATTGGCTACAATTAATAATTGTATTTATATTTTGTTTCTTGCTTGCAGTTCATTTGGCTATTAATATTGAAAAATATAAAACTTTTAAAGAAACTGAAAATAAAATTGGAGATTTAAAGAATATAATTGGAAAAACAGAAAATGATATTTCAAGCTTAGACAGTGAATTGAAACAAGTTGGCGTAGAGATGAAAGCGGCCATTAAAAAAGAAATTCATACAATGGCAAGTCAAAAATTAATTCAATCAGTTAAAGATAAATATGAAACAACATTAAAAACACAAAAATATGTAGTTAATCAAATCAATGAATGCAAATCAGATGCTGACAAAGTTACTCATAAATACGATGAAGCAAGAATCAATCACATGAATTCTCTAAAAAAATATTTATTATCAAATTCAATGTGTCCTGTACTTTTTGTCGTGTTATTATATGCATTAATTATTTCAGTAATTGCTTATAATGACGCAAGCAAACGTCAATACTTTGATTATGTTGCAGACTGGACTGAACCCCTCCGAC
>PLPI01000004.1 GCA_003159495.1 candidate division FCPU426 bacterium
CAAGCCTCGCTGACTTTGAACAGGCTTAGACGCCAATCCTTAATTTTAATAAAAAATTCTTCTTTGATTCTTTCTTCTTCTAAATTTTTTTGCTGTGGGTAATAAACAGGGTCGTTGTCAATATGTCCTTGATTTTTATAAATATTTTCAACGGATAAACTCAATAAAAAGTCTATTCCTTCGTCTGATAATAAATCTATGTAATTTTCTTTATTTGTTTTATCCCAGAGAAGTTTATAAAATGCATACTTTTTATTTTTGTACAATACTCTTTGATGAGAATTGTAAATTCTCCATTCAACAAAATTCGTTAATATTCCCCAATAAATCCCTGCGTCACTACAGTATTTCATCAATTGATCTTTGAACTTTAAACCAGGATATGTATGATCTAATTTATCTTTGCTATCAGCATTTTTTGATTCTATTATCAATAATGGGAATTGATCTTTTTTTAATGTTATATCAGGAATTTTTTGATTCTTTATATCTTGAGTTTTCTTTATTTTTGCATTCTTTCCCTGCCATCCCAAATATTCCAATAATTTTACCGTATAGTGTGTTTGAATATGATCTTCGCCCTGTGTATAGGCGTTTTCATCAATAAATTTAGTAATTAGATCATTTAGTTTTTTCTTTAATTCTTCTTTTTCCATTATTCCTCCACATTTAAAATATTAAATTTGGCTATTTTTTGTATATCATTAAAATTTTCCCCAAACAATAATAATATTCTAATACTTAGACGAGCTATTATCAAGAGCTATTTGCCCTTTTGACCTTTTGCCCTGTCGTTATTCCTATACGCGGTCCTTTCATAACCCAAAAATGCTTTAAAACCCTTTGCCTTTTTGCTCTTGACTCTTATATTTTTTATGCTATTATGTCCGACAACAGAGGACACTATAAGGAGTATATACCATGTCAAAACGCAATGTAAAAACGAGTTTCAGACTGCCGGCGGAACTTTATGATCAGGTTAAGGACCTTCTAAAGAGGGATAAATTCAAAATCTACTCATTCAGCGATATCACAATCCTTGCTCTTGATGAATTCATGAAAAAATACACCTATGCCACAAAGGAAACGCCCATCAGCAGCTATATGCTCGATGGTGACGTTGCGCCTACTTATCTAAAAAAAGAGGTCAAAAATGGCAGACAAAAAAAGTAAACTTGAGGATGACAGTAATTTCATATACTACCAGGAGCTTGTAGGTAAAGCTGTCGGTGAAAAGGATTGGGATAAAAACACCGGCTTTTATGTCAAAATGTATAAGGAATATACCATACTCCTGGGAAATCATTTCCCAAAAAGCTTAAAACCCTTATTTTGAGCTGTTTTTTGCTCTTTTCTGTTTTTTCTGCGGCACGTTCATTGACTTCTCAATAGCCTCTATCACTTCCGCCTCTCCAATATGTGCGTACCTCATGGTACTTTGTATATGCTTATGCCTTAGAGCCTTTTGCAATATCCCCAAATTGCCGGCGGTCTTTATAAGTCGGGCCGCGAAAGTATGCCGTAAAGAGTGTGGAGAAAGGTCCTTTTGGATCCCGGCCATGCGTAGATACTTTTTCAACTGCAGCTGAACCATTCTTTCAGTCAACCTGGTCTTTTGGTTGGACTGAAATATAAAATCATTTTTGCCGAGTTTGCCCTTTATCGGTTCAAGGTAATCAGAAAGGATAGGCGCCAGTCTTTCGCGCATATATACCTTACCCGGGCCGGTTTTAGAATCCTTGATCGTCAAAAAATCATCCCGGACGTCGGATAATTTGAGATTTAAAACCTCGCTTACGCGCATACCGGTAAAAACCATGACCGATAGCAGGGTATAATCCCGTTTGAATTTTGGTTTGCTTTGTAGGACCGTAAAGAGCTTAACCTGTTCGGCCGGCGTTAAAAACTCCGGCTCACCGATAGTAACATTTTTCATTTTGGTGTTCATGATCGTTTTTATCTGGCCTCTGTCCAGGAGGAAGGATAAAAACTTATGTACAGCGTTCTTTTTAAAATTTTGCGTCTGATTACGGCTATTAAATTTTGATAAAAAGGAATCTACCGATTCCTGGGTAATAGCGTCAACACAGCCATTGTGTGCGCGTAAAAACTGATTCACGGCCACCAGATAATTTTTTATGGTGTTTTTGCTTTTGCCTTCGGCTTTTAAAGACGTAGAGTATATTTTTGTTATATCCATTTGTTCATTTTAAGACTGCAAAACAGGTTAGTCAATCTAATTCACATAGCCTGTGCCGTGTTTTTTTGTATTTGTTCGTTGAAAAGGCCTATTGACAAAATGTATGTGAAGATTATAATTATATGTACATTCATTATCAAAGGAGCAAATATATGCAGCAAGTATTGATAAAAGAAAAAAAATATAGCGGCCAATATGTTGCAATAAAAAACATTAATGACACAAAAGTTATTGCAAGCGGACGCAGCATGAAAATAGCTTTTGAAAAAGCTGTTAAAAATGGTGTGGATAAACCATTACTTATATATATACCCGAAAAAAATGCGGTTCATATTTATTAATGTTTCACATTACTAGGCCGTTCAAAACACTAGCTTCTGGACAAATTTCCCGGCCTTGCCTTGAAGTAGATTTAAAAAACCCCCATACAGACAAATCGATTTCTGTTCTAGCACTCATTGATACAGGCGCCGATGAGTGTGCAATGCCTTCGGAATTAGCCGGCTTACTTGGTCATAATCTGACAAAGGGTAAACCTAAACCAATAAGGACTGGCAGCGGCGTTTCTACTGCATATTCACACACTGTTGATATAAAAATAGACGGATTTACAGTATCAAATGTTCTAATAGATTTTATGCCAAATTTACGAACCCCGCTTCTTGGAGTAAAAAGTTTTCTTGGCAATTTTATATTAACGATTAATTATCCAAAACAAACCTTCACTCTTCTTAAAAAGTAGAACTTTCGCTTAAAACTCATTAAATACCAAAAAGTTTCGTATAATGTATATTATACGAAACTTTTAAATTTGTTAAAATTAGACGTCCAATTGGTTTTTGCTTATCTAAAATTATTTTTCTTATGTGTTTGTATACTTAATGTCTGCTATTTCTAATAATTTTGTGTCTAATACATTGAAATAATAAGTATATTTTTCTGTTACAAATTTATAAAATTGTGGGGCTATTCTATAAATGCCTTCACTTTCTTTATATGGTTGTATTTTATGCACTAACGGGTATAAACAATCTTTAATTTTTGATCTTTCAGCGATTGTTGGACGTGAAGCAATAAATATTTGTGCTGTTCCAACAATTTTAAAAATTCTCGTTGATGACATTAAGCAGTCTGCCCGTGCCGAACAAAACCGCCTTTTTTAGACACACCACGTACAGCGCATAATTGTTCTCTCGCTGTTTTATGCTCAGGCTTGACTCCTACACTCTCCATAAAAGCATCAAAATCAATTCCTGTACCTTTTTCATTAGCCATATATTTGGCATAAATCAATAAATCTTCATTGCGTTGAATCTCTTCCAGCTTGTGTTTAGCGGCATTTTCAATAAACTTACTGAAAACATATCCTTCTTTATCACAGTAGTCTTTTATTTCTGTTTTTATCAAAGTATCCATTTTAACTGTAAAAGATGAAGTTTTTGTTTTCATTGTTTTTACCTGCCTTTTTTTGTTATATATAACTCTTTTCCTTCTTGATAAAAGTATATCATTGATTAACAAAAAAACAACAAAAATAACTTTCTTTGTTACCCCACCATACTTCGCTGATTTTGAACAAGTGCAAAAATTTTTAGTCCGGTGGAAAAAGTACAGTGCCAGGTATTGCATAATAATGCATATTCCATGGTTTTTCCCAAAGAAGCCATAGACCATCACAACCGCAACTTGTCTTATTATTTAAAATAAAAGTGTCATATTTAACCTCAATATAATGAAAACCCCTACTCAGGTATGTTTCTGCAGTATTTGATGTAAAATCGCAGCGTGTTTCATTTTTTACTGAGTGAACCAAGATGCTTTTGCCATCTATATTAAGATAGGAATACCCCCGGGATTTCAATTTGAACCCATAATTTCCGGAAACCGGTGCCTTTAATTTTGCTTTCCATATAATTGACCCTATGTTGTAATCTCTGAAGTCAAACCAGGTTAAAAGTATTAATGGCATCTTCTGTGAAATAATGGTTCCCTTAAATCCTGGTGAGGCAAATAACTGCATTTCAACGCCGTTATTTGAAAGATTCTTCTTGAAATTTTTCAGATCATCCCCTGATATGCTATAACAAAAAAACTGAGGGACTCCATTAATTTTGTTGTTATAATATGTGAGAATCCCGTGAGGATAAAGCTCATCCAGATAGTTAACCAAAGGCAGATATTCAACAGGCAGAAGATACATAAACATTTTATTATTCCCGGACGGGCTTGCCGGTACCGCCGTATTTAAATAAAAATTATTGCAGCCGGAAATTCCTTCCAGTGCAAATTTAAACGAAGGGTGCCCCGTAAAATATGGAGAAACACTAGTATCCATCCCCGACAATAATGCGTGTTTTACATTTATACCAGCAGCATATTCTGTAGGAGTAAAAGTTTCCGAGCAACGGATATCTTTTGCCTGTTTATTGAAATAAATATCAAAGTTCTCGACTTTGGCAAATTTACTC
>PLPI01000061.1 GCA_003159495.1 candidate division FCPU426 bacterium
TAAGGCACATAAGCGTAATCAATCGCAAGGCCGCCGAGTTTTATCCCCGCGCCCGCCGAGAGTTCATTTATGGTCCCGCCAATGTATCCGGCGCGCAGCCCCAGTATGTCAAAAAGAGTTGTTCCCGCGCCCACATAATAATTCATGTCGTTATCGTTTACGTATTCCACGTCGCCGTCAATATCAAAATACCTGCTTGAATACCCGAGCCCGGCGCGCGCGGTAAAAGGCTGAAGGAACGTCGAACTTACATACTGCGTCCCCGGCCCGAGGTTTTTAACGGAAAGCCCTGCGGAAAGCCCCTTTAAGAATGACATATCATATATTACGCCGAGATCCACCATGAATGATGCCCTTGAACCGTTCTGTGAATCGGTCGGGTCTATGGCAAAATTCATCACCTTCAGGTTTCCGCCGATATAAAAATTCTCAGCAAATTCACTGGAGTAATTTAAGATGCCTTCTATGGAATAAGGGTTGAAAGATGACAATATATTGCCCGAAGAGTCTGTTTTATCCATTGATGTAACATCAAGATAATTAAGGGCGAACCCTATATTTCCAAAATTGAACGGGAGCAGGGCCCCTATGGACTCGTAATTAACGGACTGAAACCACGCTACATGGGTAAAAGAAAGTTCGTACATCATTGATTTTGCAAGCCCGGCAGGATTGTAATATATGGAGTCAATGCCGTCGCCGATGGCCGTATATGCCTCGCCCATGGAAGTCGGTTTTGCCGGCGGAAGTATTTTTAAAAAATTATTTGCCGTTGTACCGATCTGGGATGAATCAGAGAACGCTGTTCCAACCTGTAATAAAAACATCAAACAAATAAAAGCCGCTAGTTTTCTCACGGATTCTCCCTTTTCCGTTTTGTGAAATCATAATTTTGTTGTTATTATTTTGTCAAATTATCATTACTTTGTCAAGTATTTTTATTATGCAATAGAACCGGTTTTAAATGAAATATGAGTTATTATTTAGCCGTATCGTGGTTTTATAGTTTCTCAATGCAATACAGCCATACAAAAAAAATAAAAAGGGATGATAAACATCCCTTTTTAAATAAAAACTATTTAATAAATCATTTATTTGTTTACATTAGCTGTGCTATCCATATTCTCGAACTGTTTAACAGCGAACGCATCCAGAAATCCGGCCAGGAAATATATGCTATTTGATCGCCGTTGCCCGACCATGTCGGATTTGAAGCATGGAATTCATACGGCAGCAGATCCCACAGTTCCGAACCCATGGCATGGACTATCTTTACCACTGTTATTTTAGGCTGGAAATAGAATCTTGAATATGATTCGTCAAAAGCTATTTTAGTCCCCTCGTTGTTCCATGACAGGTGATTAATTTCACCCTCGGCTGTATAAAGATATACGGGTTTCGTTCCGTCGTTGTCCACGCACCATAATTCCTCAAGATGCGTCTTTTTATCGAGCCATATCGACTCCACGGATTTTTTCTTTACGATAAATGCTATCCTCTGTGAGGTAGGATCCCATTCAAGGTCGGTAATTTCATGTTTTGTTGTATACAGCCTGGTTTTAAAACTGCCGTCCTTATTGAGGCGCCAGAGAGAGCTTTCAGGATTGTAGTATGCGCCGCAAACAATCGCCTTGCCGTCATAGGACCATTTGGGCTGGGTAAGATTTTCGCATATTTCCTGAAACACCTGCTTGTTTTTTCTGCCGTTGGGATTGATGGTAAATATACGCCATATTGTTCCCGAATCGGTAAAATTAAGTGTTATCTGCTTTTTATCCTGAGTGAGCCAGTAAGGCGACGGTGTCAGGCTCTTTCTGGATAGAGTCTGCTGTTTTGTGGCATTCGCATTCATAATTATGAGCCTGCCTTTTTTCAGGTAAATGACCCTGGATTCCTGCGAGTTCCACAGGGGAAAAAGATCAGCATCCCTTTTATTGCCTACATCCAGCTCGTGCGCGTTCTTTCCGTCAATGTCCGCCACTTTAAGATAAGAATAGCTGTTGGTTTTTGTCACATAAAGCAGTTTGTCTCCCGCCGGCGACCACAGCGGCATTATTTTATCGGCGCCTTTTGTGACTTTTGATATCGTCTGATCCAGTATATCCGATGACCATATGTTGGATATGCCGTTTTTGTTTGCTGCGGAAAAGCAGAAGCTTTTCCCGTCCGGCGACCAGGCGGTCCTGTGTGTTATTGGGCCGCAATCCTTGTCAATAATTTTTATAATGTCGGCCACAACAGCCTTTGGCTTGCCATAAGGCATGTTAAATGACGATGCAAGCGCGCTCTTTTTTGCGTTATACGCCACCTGCTCATCCTGTGTCATTTCCTCATATTTTTCCTTTTCAGCCGCGTTTTCTTTAACATCCAGAAGTGTCAGGGACAACGACACCCCCCATATATTCCTTGGCCCGTCGGCGGTGTCGCCTGCCGAGAATATAAGGAAGTTCCCCTTGTTATTGAAAAAAGGCGCGTCGACATATTCCGGAAGTTTTATCGCGCCTCCGGCAGTTTCATCCGATTGCGCCGAAGCCGTATCGCCCTTTATTCCCGCCAGATCCAACGCCGCCTTGTTTTCCTGCTTTTTGAAATGAAAATTAAAATTCTTTAAAAGATTTGTCTCCGCTTTCTGGACTTTTGAAGCATCAATGGGAAGTTTGATTCCGAAGTCCTGGTCGGAAACTTCCTGGTTCTTGTCGGGCGGAAGCGTATTCATCCCCGTTGAAAGCGAATTAAGTATGTTTACCGTGGATGACTTTGCCTTTTTGTCGTAAACATTATATGCGAATGACCATGAATCCCCGGACCATATCAGGTTTGCCGGATTGTTTTTATAAGCCGGGGTTATTTTTCCGTATGACATAACATTGACCGGCTTTATGAAAAATATGGTGGCCGCATATGCAAGTATAAGCAGTAAGGCGACAAAATTCAGCAGTGTTATTAAAAGCCTCGAAGAATAACGTTCGTCGTCCTTGAGGGGATCTTTTGTAAGGGACAATATCAGCAAAATTACCGCCGCCGCCGCGAGCACGAACGAAGGCACCACAAAATAATAGTAAAACAGNNGAACCGGCGGAAAGAAGCGTGGCCATGAACATCTGAACGTCCGCGGTAATCTGTTTTTTGTGTCCACGCACATAGATAAAGAAATTTATGGACAGCACAACAATCATCGCGAGAAAAGCGACGGCAATAAAGTTTTTGTTTGACGGCATGTCGAATCTTTTGAAAATCTCGATTATAAAAGCAATCATGAGTATGGCAAATATTCCGGCCAGGATGAATTTCGAAACAGGGCCCAGTCCGGCCTTATCCTTGTTGAATCTGGATGAAATGAACACGTCATATAAAACAGCAAGGGCCAAAAACAGCGCGCCAATCGCCCCCGGAACGGCCTTGAATTCCTGGCCCTTTACCGCTATAAACAGGGCGAATAATCCGAAGGCTATTATTATAAACTGTATCATCCTGTTGAATGTCTTCGACGCAAACAAAGATTCCCTCGGCGCGTCTTTTACTTCCTGCGGCGCTTCCTGCGCGGCGCCTTCGCCCTGCGGCACAGCCGCGGCATCCGCGCTCTTCTTTTTTTCCGCATCGGACATGGGACTGGGGGTAATATCCTTGGGTCCTGCTTTTTGTTCGTCAGCCATTGAATTCCTCCCTGAAAATTTGGGTTATCTCATTTTAAACTGAAGTATTGCCTGATTGTCGCTTTTTAATCCTATATCCTGAAGTTTGGTGTCGAGCCATTTTTCTATGCCTGCCGGTTTCCTTTCGGAAATAACGAGAGGCCTGCCTTTTAATCCTATCATCGTAGCGGCGCCCTCAATGGCATCGTCAATATTTCCAATCTCATCCACCAGCCCCATTTTCAGGGCTTCCCTGCCTGTAAATACCCTGCCATCCGCTATATCTTTCAGCACAAGCGCCTTTAATATCGCGGTTTCTTTCGCCGGATCCTTTTCCTTGACGCCGAACGCTTTTGCAAGCGGCACTTCCCTGCCATATACAACATCGCCGACAAACTGGTCCAGGACGTCTTGAATCATATGGTTCAAATACGCCTTGTCTTCCTCTGTAACAGCGCGGGAAAAAGAACCGGTGTCCTTGTATTTTCCGCTTTTTATTGTTGTATAACCGATGCCTATCTTTCCGAGAAGTTTTTCAGCGTTCATAAAATTCGCGATAACACCGATGGAACCGGTTACGGTCCCCTGGTTTGCGTAAATTTTATCCGCGGCGCTTGATATGTAATACGCCCCCGACGCCGCCACGTCGTTCATGGAAACTATTATTTTCATGCCGTTTGCCTTGACTTTCATTATCTGCCTGTAAACTTCCTGTGATGCCGCG
>PLPI01000035.1 GCA_003159495.1 candidate division FCPU426 bacterium
TATCATCCCTCAACAACGCAGGAAAAAATATTGTACAATGACATATCGGAGCCCGGGCTGCTCTCAAAGGACTGCGGCCCCATTTATTCCTTCGGCCTCGACGCGCAATACACCGAGATAGCGTATAACTGGGTCCATGACAACTATACCAAATACGGGGCCGGTATTTATCTTGACAACGGCACCAATAACCATCTCGTACACCACAATGTTGCCTGGAACCTTGCCGGCACCGGGATAGTTTTAAATACCCCCTCGGAAAACAACAGGATATATAACAACACCCTTTTTAACTGCCTGAATTCATTTTCCTATTACGGCAACGCCGCGCAGGGGCTCGGCGACATACAGGACCAGTCGGGCACCATTGTTGAAAACAACCTTGCCGATATGTCAACGGCCTCTTTTTGCACAAAATATCCCCCCGTGGTTTCCAATAACGGGCTTTATCCCGTTGATTCAAACTATGTTCCCACCTCGGGCTCCGGCGCTATCGACGCGGGGCTTGTAATTCCCGGCATAACAGACGGCTATGCTGGCGCCGCTCCGGACATCGGGGCCTATGAATACGGCGGAACTTATTTCAAACCCGGATATGTCCCCCCGTCGCCGACAGTGACCGCCGGCGGCCCGGCGTATACGGCCTCTGTATCGCCAACTTTTTCAGCGACGCCGACTGTCACTGCCACATATCCAGCGTACCCGGTAAATCTAATCGATGATTTTTCCGGCTGCACCGCCACAAACGCTCTCGGCGGTATTTGGTTTTCCTATAATGACAGCGGCAGCGGCGGCTCATCAACCGTGGCCATCGCGGTTTCCACCCCCGGATACCCGGCCTCATCATGCGCGCTAAACGTAACCGGCGCCGTAAGATATGCCGCCGGCGGTTACAATTCACCATACATAGCCTTCGGGACCGGGCTGGTTTCGGACCGCGATTATTCATCCTGCCTCGGCGTTTACTTTTATTTTAACGGCGACAACAGGTATTACAATATCAGGCTTGTTGCGGATTCCGCAATTAACACGGGTTACAACGATTACAAATATTCATTTTTCGCCCCGTCCGGATGGCAGTATTACCTTATACCATTTACCTCGTTCACGCAGGCCGCAGGTTGGGGCGTCACAGTATCGCCGGGAACGGTTCTCTCCCGGGTAAACCAGATAGTTTTTCAAAACGGCGTTTATCCCCCGCCGGGCTCACAGTATCCCGTGAATGTTTCCCTGGGCCCGATTGGAATCTACGGATGCGGAATGGCTGCACCAACTTTTACGCCGACACCGGCGCCGTTAATTCCGGGAAGCCTCATTGACAACTGCGACCATCCCGGCAATGTCAACCTGTGGAACGGCGCGTGGTATACCACCAATGACAGCGCCCAGGCCCCGGCAGGCCTTTCTCAGGTATGGCCGCCCGCAGGTCAATTCACAATGACCGCTCCCGGTTTTGATTCCACCGGTTCCGCGGCGCGCATGACGGGTACTGTAATAAACACCACCGGATATTACCAGTATCCTTTTGTTGCCATGGGCACAAATTTCGGCGGCATAAGGGACATTTCATCGTGTTCATCATTGAGGTTCTGGTATAAAAACGATATGAAGCAGTATTACACAAAGATTGCCTGTGATTCTTCGATACCCACAGGCTATAATTATTACAGGTATACACTTCCGCCTTCCTCGACATGGACGCTGATAAATATACCCTTTTCGTCAATGACCCAGGCTTCAGGATGGGGTGTTACCGCATCTGTGTCGGTTTATTTCACAAAGACAACGGCCGTTGAGTTCCAGACCGACAGTTTTCCGGCAACCGGGACGCAGTGGAACGTGGATTTATGGGTGGATAACCCGGAAATATGCGGCTGTCCCGGCATCGGAACCGTCACGCCCACACCGGTGGTAACCGCCACATTTACCTTCACAATAACAAAGACGCCATCTCCGGTTGAAAGCCCAACCGCGACAATGACCCTGACGCCGGAAAAAACAGCCGCATCAAACCTGGACAGCCTTTATTTTTATCCCAATCCTTATAATATATCAAATGCGCAAAAACCGGGAATTACCTTTAATAATCTTACCGCGCACACAAAAATTGCGGTTTACAACCTGGACGGCGAAGAAGTTTACAGCGATGAAAGAGATACTCCTGACGGCATCTATTTCTGGCGTTTATCAGGACTACCCAATTCCAGGACCCTGTCGCCGGGAATTTATATATATTTAATAGAAGGGTTAAACTGCCGCAAGACAGGAAAGCTCGCTATTATAAGATAGGAAATTACCGGGACCGCACGGCTGACCGGGCAAACCCGGGGGCAAACCGCCGGATTATATTGACTTTACAGCAGAAAATGTTAAAATCTTCCATATTGTTCAATTCATATCAGGAGGTTTTTGCATTATGAAAAAAGTATTGCTGACAGCGGTTATCGTGCTTGCCGCGAGCACATGGGCGCTGGCTCTTAATTCACCAACGGTAACGCCTACGGTAACCGAAACAATCACCGGGACAATCACTGAAACAGTTACAGCGACAATTACCGAAACTATTACCGAAACAGCCACATTTGAAACATCAACAGTCACACCCACTATTACAATCACACTAACCATCAACCCATTGTGGACGCTTACCGTAACCCCCACAATAACTGAAACCAGTACGGAGACCTCGTCTCCCACTATAACGCCGACATTCACCATTACGCCGACTTTTACGCCGTGGCCGGTTCCTCAGACCCCGCAGGATAAGGTATTCGCTTACCCTAATCCCGCGGCTTTTACAAACAGGATGGCAATCGCCTATCCGGTTAACTCGGCCAAAACTCCTCTTAGCGTGACCGTCGTTATCAAATCCATAGGCGGCAGCGAGGCGGGCAGGGTTTATGACACCGGGCCCTACTGGGGATATATATCAATGGATATCACAAATTACGCAAGAGGCGTATATATGTTCAAAGTTGTGGTCAAATATACCGACGGATCAGTGGTAACACTGCCGTTCAACAAATTCGCGATCATAAAGTGACCGGGGGAAAAAAATGAAAAAAATACTAACTCTAATTTCAGCACTGGCCATGATATCCTTTTCCATATATGGTTCAATCAGCGTGGCCGACCAATCGTCGGCAGTTTCCGGACAGTACTCAACGATTGGAACCGGCGCTGCCGCGTCGGGCATGGGCAACGCCTACATGGGTATGGCTCAGGACGCGGTTGCGATTTTCTGGAACCCGGCCGGCATAGAAAATATCAGCAAAGAAGACACTTCCTACAGCCTGTTTTTTTCGCATAACCAGTGGCTGATGTCCACAATAGTGGATTCCTTCAGCGTGGCCACCAATGTAAAGAATATCGGCGCATTCGCCGCGGGTTTCTCATATTTTAACTCAGGTGAAATGGAGAGATATACCATGACCACCCAGGGAGAGCCGATAGATATGAATTCCACCTTCTCAACGTACGCTTTTAACGGAAACATTTCCTACGCCAATCATCTTGATAAGGATGTTGACTTCGGCATCACAATGAAATACTACCTTGACGTAATGGACGGTTCCTCGCTGAGCACCATTGCTTTTGACGCAGGCGTGCGCTATTTCGTTTCAGCGTTGAAGGGGCTTTCAATCAACCTGGTTGCCACAAATTTTGGCGGCGAGTTTGACGGTTATACAATTTCAAAAGAAGTGACCCTCGCAGCGCTGTATAACTTTAATATCGCCGACTGGGGATTTAACGCGGAATACGACCTTGTCGGGCAGTTGAATAACAACGCGGTCAACAGGATAGGGCTCGAAGTAATAACCCCCTATTTGATACTGCTGCGCGCCGGATATTTTACCGAAAACGACATTATCGACAGCGGGTTCAGGGATATTTCCTTCGGCGCCGGACTCAATATCAATTCAAAATATAATGTGGATTTCTCGTATGAACCATACGGCGAGCTTGGCAACGCATATAAGCTTTCATTCGGAGCGGCTTTCTAAGGGTCAACGGCTTAAAATAAAAAAGCGGGGCAAAAACCCCGCTTTTTTTATTTTGTAAGAGAATAAAAGTCCTTCCGGTTATGATTTAATCTTATACTCTTTCATCTTTCTCCACAGAGTGGACCTGGAAATTCCCAGCGCCTTCGCCACCTTTGTATGGTTTCCGGCATACCTGGAAAACCCCTTTATTATTGTATTTCTTTCAATCACAGAAAGCAAAAGGTCTGTGGCTTCCCCCTTTTCCATGGCAAGTTTATCGGAAACCTCTTCATGGGACGCGAGTTCAAAATAAGGGGTTAAATTCTGCAGATGAACCGGCAGGTCCTCCACTTCCAGGATATCATTATGCGCCATGGCAAAAGCGTGCTGTATAATATTGTCCAGTTCCCTGACGTTTCCGGGATAATTGTAAAATCCCAGAAGTTTTATCGCCCTGGGGTCGATGGATACAATGCTTCTTCCGCCGAGCTTGTTATATTTTTCAATAAAGAACCTTATAAGAAGCGGTATGTCCTCTTTTCTTTCGCGCAGCGGCGGTATGTTGATATTAATCACATTCAGCCTGAAAAAAAGATCCTCCCTGAATTTTTTTTCCCGCATCATGGCGGCGAGGTCCTGGTTTGTGGCCGCTATAATGCGGATGTCGACATTTTTTACCGTTTCATCGCCCAGCATCCTCAACTCCCTGTATTCCAGCACCCGCAAAAGTTTTGACTGCAGATTCAGGCTCAAATCCCCTATTTCATCCAGAAAGAGCGTCCCTTTATCCGCAAGTTCTATGAGCCCTTTTTTGTCGGCTACGGCTCCGGAGAAGGCCCCCTTTTTGTATCCAAAAAGTTCGGATTCGAGCAGGTTCTCGGGGATAGCCGCGCAGTTAACGGCTATAAACGGGGCGTGGGCCCTGCGTGATAGCTCATGAATGGCCCTTGATATGAGTTCCTTGCCGGTCCCTGTTTCCCCGGTTATAAGTATATTGCTTTCACTTTTGGCCACCTTGGCTGAAATTTCCATAACCTTTCTTATTTTATCGCTTTTCCCTATGAATTTTTCCCTGAAATAGAGGTCCTGCGCGGGTTCTTCGACGCGGGCGGCCGCATTTTCAATTTTTTCAAGCATGAAAAATAGTTCGTTGATGTTCAGCGGTTTTAAAAGATAATAAAAATCCTGTTTTCTGGCAAGGTTGACGGCCAGGTCCAGCTTTTCCCTGGCGGTCGCAAGAATGATCTTAAGCCCGGGAGTTCTTTCACGGACAAATTTTACTATATTGAGTTCAAGTTCGGGTATGATGTCGGTATCAAGGATAAGCGCGTTGAATTCACGGTGGGAAATATTCTCAAGAAGCGCGGACGAGTCTGTCGCGATATATGTGGTATCGCCCCTATCTTCAAGGGCTTTGCTTGTCCTTATCGCCTCGTCCCTGTCCGTTAACGCTATTAGTATCTTTGCCATTAAAATAATGCTCCTTAATTTCCGATATTAGTTCAGCCAGCACTTTGTCACCCGGGAATAAATTCAGGGCATACCCGGCCTCGGTTTGCGCATCGCTGAATTTTCCAAGTTTGATATAAGTCATAACTATATATCGTTCCGTCCCGGCATCATGTGTTTCATTTTCGGACTTTCTGAAGTCATTCAGCGCCGATTCGAAGTTCCCGGTCTTAAAATGAAACACGCCGATATTTTTATTGATTATATCATTTTTATAACCTTTTTCAATAAGGAAGTCAAATATTTCACATGCCGAAATATAATCATTTTTTATAAGCATTTCATTGCCCTTCATCAGGGCCAATTCAAGCCTTTCTTTTTCAGAAAACCCGGTTATGACATCAATTCCCTTTTGAACGTAAACCGCCTTACTGCCAGCGGCTTTTGCCGAATAAAATACGTCAAGGGCCCTGTCCAGAAGCCCCATGTTGTAATAAAGCACTCCCAGCCGCTCATATGCGGCCGTTATCTTTGTCTTCAGGCGGACGCATTTTTCAAGGTAATGCAATTCGCTTATTTTGTCATCAAGTTTGAAATATGCGAGCGAAATGTTGTAATTGATATTATCCGCCGGTTCCTCCACAGGAAAACCCAGGGCCTCCCTGTTAAGTTCAATTGAACCGGCGTAATCTCCGGAATTCATCAGCGACGCAGCCGTGTCGACCATGGTCACCGGGTACCAGGTGATTATAGAGGTATCAACGGGAGGCTTTATCCGCTCCCCGTCAAATATCCCCCTGTAACTGTAAAGCTTAAAGAGCCATGCCGCAGAACCGGCCTTTGCTCCGGCGTATTTAACCAGCAGCCCGTAATCATTTTCAAAAAATCCCGGATCGTTCATTTTAAAGGGTTCCTGCCAGAAGTAATTCCTGTAAACACCCCCCTTATCAACTCCGTAATGAACCACACTCCTGAGGTTATCATCCCTGTGAAGCGGCGTCATCGCAGAATTAATCCCCGTCCGGGACCTGAACGCGTCAATACCCCACTGATAAATCAAAAAAGAGGCGTTTAAAAATTTTATATCAGGCCTTTTATTTTCCACTTCGAGCAGGTAATAAACAGGCATGGCGTTATAATCCCCGTCGGCCATATAAACAGCCCCCGGCCCCATGGATAAAAGTATGTTGCTGCCGTAATCGTAAGCGATAAAATCCCGCGATGAGTTATTGTTCCTGTAACCGGCCGCGCACATAACCGCGAAAAGAACCAGCGCGGCCGGAATCAAAACCTTAAGGGGCATCCTGAGCCCGTATAGCGCCAGAAAACCCGGCATTATAAAAAGGGCCAGAATATACAAGCCCGGCATGAGAAAGATATCCTGGAGATAAATAATATCTTTTCCAGCCGGGGCGAAAAATACCACAAGAACCACATTTAAAAGCGCGGCTATGCAGAGCATGGCCGCCTGTTTTTTTGCCCTCTTAAACATCGCCGCAATTCCAGCGGCCGCGAAGACGGTTATAAAAGAATAATTAAGGGCTATAATCTTTGCCGCCTCTTTAAGCTGGTCAAAATAGAGCCCCGGGGACGGAACAAACCCCGAAGCATAATCAAGCCTGAAAATAATCCTTAATACGGACCCGAAAGAAACCGGGTCCCCCCAGTTAAAAACAGGCGCGTTAAAGGCCCTTACGGGCAGATAAAGATAAGCGGCTATCCCGGAAAATATAAACAACGCCGTAAATAATATCCGTTTAAGCCTGAACCGTTTATAATAATATACGGCGAAAAAAATCCCCAGCGGCGCCGGTATAAGTGTGCTCTGCCAGTGGTTCGCGGCCGAAAGGCCGAATATAAACGCGGCCATATAAACGTATTTAATATGAAACCTTTCAAGAAGGCGCAGGAATATGTAAATAAGCGCGGAGAAAAAAAGCAGATTAAGCATGTAAACCGCGCCTTTTGCCTCGATCGCCTGGTTCCAGAAGATTCCGGAAAAAGCGGCGCAGAGTACAGTAAAAATGCGCAGCCATTGCACAATTTTTTTGTTCCGGTCATTGATAAAATAAGCCGCTGTTAACCCGGTTATTTTATACGTTAACAAAAGCGTCATAAGCGCCAGAATAATGGAAAACAAATTTACCCGGAATGCAATGTTCCCGGCAGGCAGCAGGGTCATTATTTTTGCGCACATGGAAAATAACGGGTAACCGGGAGGATGTCCTATGCCGAGGAAATATGAAACAGCCGCTGTTTCGGGGGAATCGTTGCCGCTGAATGCCGGATGCATTGTGTTTATATACACAAAAGCCGCGGCGAGAATTGCAATTGAAAGTATTATCCTGCGGAGTACGGCAGGCTGCGGCGGGTTATTAATTCCTCCGTTGGTACTGTCGGAAAACCCCGCACACATTACCTGATCCGGGGTATATGGCATTTTTATTGGNNACCCAGCAACGGGTTTTCCGACAGAACCCCGTTATCCATTACAGCCCGTAAAAATCGCCTTCGTTAATTACAAGGCCGGCCGCCCCTATGGCTCCCGCAAATTCCCCGAGCTGCGCCGGGACGATTTTCACAGCTGAAAATGTAAGCGCGAAAGTCTGCCTGCGTACAGCTTCACGCAGCGGCGTAAACAGCCTGTCTCCGGCGTTTATAACGCCTCCGGCCACAACCACCGCTTCAGGGTTCAGCCCGTTTATCTGGTTTGCTATCCCGGCTCCCAGGTATTTTATGAATTCATTCCATACATTTTCCGCGGTTTTGTCATTTTGGAGCAGGGCCTCGTAAACGGTCTTTGAGGTTATTTTCTTTATATCTCCCCTGACCGCCTCGGTCATAATGGAGCTAGCTCCGCCCCGTATGGCCTCCCTGGCAGATTCCGCGATGGCGCTGGCCGATGCGTACATCTCCAGGCATCCTTTTGCCCCGCATTTACACAGCCTGCCGTCTGGATTAAGCGAAGTGTGCCCTATCTCACCGGCGTTATAATTGGCGCCGCGCACGAGCCTTCCGTCTATTATAATACCCCCTCCGACTCCGGTCCCAAGGGTTATGCCGACGACATTCGACGCGCCTTTTGCCGCTCCGGCCCATCTTTCGCCATAAGCCGCGCAGTTAGCGTCGTTATCCACTCCCACTCCGACACCGAGAAATTTTTCGAGGGTATCCTTTAAAAACACGCGTTTCCATCCGGGCAGGTTCACGGCGCCCATTATAATCCCCTTTTTTGAATCCATCGGGCCGGGAGAACCAATTCCCGCCCGCCATATCTGTTTTTTAGACAGGCCGGATTTCCCGATAAGTTCAAGGGATTTCAGGGCAATATTTTTAATGACGTATTCCGGCCCATTCTGGCTTTCCGTCGGAAAATGAATGTATGACTTTAATTTTCCCGAGGTATCTATAATTGCGGCCCTGACATTGGTGCCGCCAAGGTCAAGGCCCAGTACATATTTTTTTGTATTTGATTTTTTTTTCATATTTGTCTCCCTGGATGATTCGTGCAAGAACCGGAAATAAAAAAATTAAAATTTATCCGGGCCGTATATCCGGCTACCGTCCAAATTTCCCGCGCAGAAAATTTGGTGCGAGGAGGGAGACTTGAACTCCCATGGTGTTACCCGCTAGCACCTCAAGCTAGTGNNATCCTCGCACACAAGTTCACTCTATTATCTTAAAATCCGCCTTTATCTCGCGTCCGTCCGCGCTTTTACTTTTCAACACCGCGCTTATCACGGAACCGGCAATCATTGTCAATATGCTGTAAACAAAAGAACCGATTATCGCGGCCCAGAAGGACCTTACTTCAAATCCCCTGACGATCCATCCGGCCAAAAAGAAAACCACGGCATTGACCACCATGGTGAATAGTCCAAATGATAATATATTTAACGGTAAAGTCAAGAGAATAATTACCGGTTTGATAAAAGTATTAAGCATCGCGATAACGGCCGCGGCAAAAACAAGGGTCATTGCCGCCTGAAACCCGGAACAGTTTATATTTAACCCTTTGACGGTCTTAACGGTCAAAAAAAGCAGAAACGAATATGCGAGCCATTTGACCGCAAGGGATTTAAGATCGTATTTTACCATCAAATTTCCCCGATGCCCGAACCGTTCTTAACCAGCATCCTGTCGGCTTCGCGCAGCCTCAGTATCAGCGTCCTGATAAAGATTTCGTTTAATTTCACAATTATTGCGGGTTTTGTCTTTTTAAAATCATTGTAATCCCTGTCGGATAACCTTATCAATTTTGCCGGTTTTATCGCGACAGCGGACGCCGACCTCGGCGCCGGCTGGAGCATTGACATCTCGCCGAAAAAGTCGCCCGGTTTAAGCCCCGCAAGGACTTTTTCATCATCATCAGTTTTTTTAATTATTTTTACAGTTCCTTCCAGTATAAAATACATGGAATCATTGCCAATCTGGTTTTCGTTAAATATGGCCTGATCGCCTTCCACATTCTCAATGTTGAGCCTTTCGGATAATGCCCCGAGCTCATCAGCTTCAAGCGACTTAAAAGCAGGAACCTTTGCAAGTATACCCGGTTCAATCATATCACGCCTCCGATTTGACAAATAATACGACCCAGGTTTCTCCGTATTGCTTTGCCTTCATTATGGACCATCCTGTTAAGGATTCAACAGCCTCATTTTTCTCGAATTCATGAATTTCAGCCGCAAAAATTCCGCCCGGAGCCAGTATGCCGTCAAGGGCCTTTGTCCGCAGAAGAGACTTGACAAACCCCCTGTTGTAAGGAGGGTCGGCAAATATTATACCCGCCTTTACATGCTGAGCCGCCAATATATCAATCCCTGCGGCATAATCACCCTTGATAAACCTGAAAGACGAACCGTCGAGCCTTAATTTGGCCCCGTTTTTTGCNNCGCCGTTGCTCAACGCCTCAAAACCGAGCGCCCCGGTCCCCGAGAATATGTCAACCACCGGAAATTCATTTATGTAAGGCCTCAGGATATTAAAAACAGCCTGCCTCGTCTTTGCCAGGGTGGGCCGGACATCCATTCCGGGAGGGGCAAAAATGGGAACACCCTTGAACCTGCCGCTTGTAATTATCATGGCCGCGGCCCGGCTTTTAGAGTTTCTCCGCGCCCGTCTGGCATTTGATACAGAGCTTGGTTGATGGTATTGCTTTGAGCCTTTCGATTGATATATCCTTGCCGCACTTGTCGCATTTTCCGAACCTGCCCTCGTCGATCTTTGCAAGGGCCTCTTCAATATTATGCAGCAATTTTTTATTTTTTTCCGTCAGGTCGCCGTGAAGTTCTTTATCATATATATTTGTCGCCGTGTCAGCAAAATCCTGAGCGTCTTTCTGAAATCCGTCGGCGGATGCCATTTCTTCCGTATTCTGCCTGATCTCGGCTATTTTGACCTCCTTCATTTCCATCAATAAATCCTTGAGTTCCTTTTTTCTTTTAGCATCCACTTTTAAATCACCTCTCGTTTTTTTGAAAAATTACGCCGTTGTTTTTACCTTCAAATTAGGAAGGTCCAGAAGGCCCCTTTTTAATTCCATGGTGGTATTTGATTCGGCGTCGAATTCCCTGTTCAGATAAAAAAATGCGTCCCAGGGGTCGACAGTCTGGCCGCAGGTAAATACATCAACCGCGGCATATCCATATTCCGGCCAGGTATGTATGGTCAGGTGTGATTCCTGGATTACGACAACACCGCTGATTCCGTGCGGGTTAAATTTGTGGAACACTTCGTCAACCACGGTCGCTTTTGAATATTCCGCCGCTCCGACCATGGTTCTTTCTACAAATTTAAGGTCATCAAGCTTGCTTTTGTTACACCCGTAAAACTCAACCAGGATGTGCCTTCCAAGATTTTTCAATTTCCACACACCTCCAAATAGTTTATATATCATGAAAGGCCCTTTTACGGGCCTTAAAATGACGACAAAACTCTTTAAATTTTTTCAGGCATCAAAAAAAACCTCTTTATTTGCATATATTTATACTATTCTATAAATAAAATGTCAAGAAAATATTTATCTTATTTTCCACGTTCCTGCATTTCACCGGCGATACCGCGCCGGCAGAGAGGAAAAGCAAAAAAAAAGGGGCCCGGAATATCTTCCGGGCCCCCAAAGCGTGATATTATCAGGGGTAACACGCCTGTATTTTAATCAAGCTTTATTGGTTGCCTCTTCCATAAGCTGAAGCCTCGCCCATTTCGCGTCAACCCAATCCTGTATCAATTTTATCTGGGCTTCATCCTTAAGAAGCGCTTTAAACCTGGCCTGTGTCTTGTAAAATTCTGTCACGGGCAGTTTTGTTGCCGGTTTATAGTTTATCTTATACTTTCCATTTTCAACTTCATATATTGGCCACATGCATGTATCCACCACAAGTTTTGACAATTTTATGGTCTGTGATGTTTCAATTCCCCATCCGGGAATGCACGGTGAATAAATATTAACAAATTTCGCCCCGGTTATTTCAAAAGCTTTTTCAAACTTTTTAGTCGCGTCCGGCCACATCCCCACCGTGGTCTGGGCTACATATGGAATATTATGGGCAACCATGATCTCCGTCAAATCTTTCGGATTCTGCTGTTTGCCGTTAATAACCTTGCCTGCCGGTGCTGTAGTTGTGCTTGACCCGCGCGGTGTTGCCGAAGACCTCTGCACGCCGGTGTTCATATAAGCTTCATTGTTATAGCATACATACATCATGTCGTGTCCGCGTTCCATGGCGCCGGAAAGCGACTGCAGCCCTATATCATATGTGCCGCCGTCCCCGCCAAAAGCCACAAATTTGATATTTTTGTCTATCTTTCCCTGCTTTTTAAGGGATTGGTATGCGCCCTCAATACCCGAGCATGTTGCCGCCGAGTTCTCGAACGCATTATGCAGGAACGGAACCTTCCATGCCGTGAACGGGAATATTGTGGTTGTTACTTCCATACAGCCGGTTGCATTCACAACCACCACCGGATATTTACATGATGATAATACTTCTTTTATGGCTATCGGAAACGCGCATCCCGCGCACGCCCTGTGTCCGCCGGTCAGCTTGGTTTCTACTGCAGCAGCTTGTTTTGGTGATGACATAATTTTAACCTCCTCTTATACTTTCAGGCCGATGTATTTCGCCTGCTCAGGTTTGGACTTTCCGTCCGCTATGTTCTTTAATTCTTTGTATACGTCCTTGATATCTTCGATAAATATTTCCCTGCCGCCGAGGCCATATATGTAACTTGCGAGCGGCACTTTCATTCCGGCGTCATATAAACCATTCTTTACCTCTGTGGCAACAGGACCCGCCTGGTTTGACATTGATTCAGACCTGTCAAGCACGGCAACCGCTTTTGCCTTTGATAGTATAGCCGCTATCTCTTCAGCCGGGAACGGCCTGAATGACCTGATTTTTATGAGCCCGGCCTTTATCCCTTCAGCCCTGAGTTCTTCCACAGCAGTCTTTGTCGTGCCCGCTGTTGATCCGAGGGAAATGGTAATATAATCCGCGTCGTCGCATTTATAAGCTTCTATCAGCCCGTATTCCTTGCCGAATGTTTTCGCAAATTCCCTGCCGACTTCGAGGATTACCCTTTTCGCGTTCTTCATGGCTTCATGCTGGGCTTTTTTGAACTCAAATGTATAGTCCTGAAGGACGATGGAACCCACCGTTATTGGATGGTCCACGTCGAGCACATTATACGGAGCTTTGTATTCTCCCACAAATTTCTGTACCTCCGCGTCAGGATACAACTCAATCCTTTCCATTCCGTGGCTGATGATGAATCCGTCGGTCGTGACCATAATGGGAAGGCTGACGTCCTTGTGTTCCGCAATCCTTGGCGCCATGATCATGGCGTCATAGGCTTCCTGCGGATTTTCCGAAAAAAGCTGTATCCATCCCGAATCCCTCTCCGCCATGGTGTCCGAATGGTCGCAGTGGATGTTGATTGGAGCCGATATGTTGCGGTTTACTTCCGCCAGTACTATCGGAAGCCTTATGCCCGCCGCGATAAAAAGTATTTCATGCATGTAAGCCAGACCCTGTGAGGAAGTCGCTGTCATTGTCCTGGCGCCGGACGCTGCCGAGCCAACGCAGGCCGACATTGCCGAGTGTTCAGACTCTACCGTTATAAGATTTGTCTTAACTTTGCCGTCATTCACGAAACCCGCAAATATCTGCATTATCTCTGTTGCCGGCGTTATCGGATATGCGGCGCATACATCCGGGTTAATCTGGCGCATGGCCTCGGCCATGGCTTCATTTCCCGTCCTTGCGGCTATTGTTTTTTCCATTATTTTTCCTCCGTTACTTTATATTGTATTTATCTTTAGCTTCTTTTAAACCCACAAA
Source organism: candidate division FCPU426 bacterium (assembly GCA_003159495.1). Taxonomy (GTDB): domain Bacteria; phylum Oederibacteriota; class PGYV01; order PGYV01; family Palsa-1178; genus Bog-1181. The sequence continues at coordinate 13,775 of PLPI01000035.1, forward strand.
CAATATTGCCGCCTTCTCGTCAAAGCCGGGCTTGCCCGATCCGGTGGAAGGAGTTATCTTTAAGCTGGCGTCTTTGGTTTTCAATTCTTTTGTAATTTTATTGTTCTGCGGACATTCCTCGGCGCATATTCCGCATCCTTTGCAAAAGTCATAGTCAAAACCGGCGCGTTCCTTGCCCTTTGCTCCGTCAACAACCTTTATTGAATTATCCGGGCAAAAAGCCCAGCATGTCAAGCACTGGATGCAATTCTGTTTCTGCCATACCGGAACCTTGCTTCTCCATCCGCCCGTATGAAAATATTCCGCAGTACCGCTTTCCACAAAACCGCCGACAGCGATGTCTTTCCATGTTTTAAGTTCGGGTTTTTTTACCATTATTTTCTTACCTCCTCGTAAGCCTGCCTGATAGCTTTCAGGTTGCCTTCAATAACTTCGGGTTTTGATTTAAATTTCTTTTCAAGTTTTTTCTTTGTATCTTCCATGAATGCCTCTATGGGCAATATTAGCGTCGCTCCGATAAGCGCGCCGATCATGGGAGTGTTCGGAATGGGCCTTCCTATATTCGCCTGAGCTATCTTTGAAGCGTCAATGGTTATAATCTTACTGCCGTTCCATTTTATCCGTTTCTTTGTTTCTTCTTTTGAGTCCGGGGTATTTACAATAAGAACCCCGTCGCTCTCGCTAAGTCCGTGCACCATGTCCACGGATTCAATCAAAGTCTCGTCCAGGACAAGCACAACATCCGGCTTGAGCACCGGTGAATGAATCGTTATTTCCTTGGCGGCTATCCTGTCATAAGCCGCCACCGGAGCGCCCATCCTTTCAGGGCCGTATTCCGGGAACGCCTGAACATACTTTCCGGCAGCGATCGCAGCTTCGCCAAGCAGCAGGGCGGCTGTCTTCGCACCCTGGCCTCCGCGGCCGTGCCATCTGATTTCCATCATATCTTTTGACATCAAAAGCGCCTCCTTAAAATAGTATATAAATGCGGAATGAAATTTCATTATCCTGAAGGATATTGAAAAATCCCGAATTTAATTGCCTGGTTCAAAACAGCTGATTATATTTTGGGTTGGTCGTGTGAAATTTTCCACAACAGACCGGCCAAATAAACGAATGAAAACAGTACATATATTACTACCGGCGCAAAAAAAGGTCAAGGACTATTTTCCTCATTAAAATAAGGTGTTTTAACGTTTTTGGATGCTTTTGAATAAATCGCGGGAGTATCGCGTGAGGTAAATAACACCTATTGCTCCTGGTACAAGCACGAACAATATCAGCAGGTTCGGTAAAAAAAGACCCCCAATAGAAGCAACCGCGCACAAACGCATTACTGTCCCGGCACGTTCATGTGTTTTGTCCCATACTTCCCCGTTTTCAAGGGTCCACGGCGTGCGTATACCGATAAAATAATTCTGTTTGCTTTTCTCCATAAGGCCGCCCAGGGCAAAAAATAGCACAGCAAAAAGCGGAGCCATGGCCACGTTCATATTGATGTTAAATCCCGAAGCGGATA
>PLPI01000115.1 GCA_003159495.1 candidate division FCPU426 bacterium
CGGCAATTCAATGAATACCTCAACCTGGGCCTATTCGGGCATCAGGATAACGCAGGACCTTTCAATAGTTAAAAATCCGTTTACGCTTTCAAGATATGACACCATACGCATAAGGTATGCTGTGGAAAACCGCAACACCTTTACAGCGCGGGTCGGTTTGAGGATAATGCTTGATACACAGCCCGACGGGAACGACGGCTCCCCGGTGTACACTTCGACAGGCGGGCTGGTGACGCAGGAGGAGGAGTTTACCGGCGCGGCCGTGCCCGCATACTGGTATACGCAGGACGACCCGGTGAGCCCGGTTGTTTCGGCGCAGGGGGAATTGAACGCTGCCGGCGCTGACATGCCGGATATGCTTATAATCGGCCAGTGGGATTATATGAACGAAGACGCCAATAAATGGGATTACGCGGTGCATGCGCAGCCCATAACGGACAGCGCGGTGGCTGCTTTTTATAACCCCAGGGACATTACAAAACAGGCCACGGACACTATCACCGCTTACTTCGGGCTTGTTGACAATTCAGGGGCCCAGATTGCCATGAATAAAAGCGCCGATGTCACGTCGGCGAATTACGGGGACACAATCAGCTATAATATTGTTTATTCCGACAATACATCATTCGGCTTAAGCTCTCTTTCAATATGGGACACACTTCCGTGGAATTCGGTATTTATTGACGCTTCAGGCGGATATTCCCGGGCGGCCGGCATGATAAGCTGGAATCTGCCGGACCTCGGCGCAAATTCGGGCAATAACAGCCTCTGGGTCAGGGTAAGGGCGGCTTCGCAGGGTGACTCGCTGACCAATACCGCATACGCCTCTTTTATTGATTCACAGTCGGGCACGGCCAGGCAGGGCCACTCAAACAATACAATTGTCGCGCTCCCAAGTTTTACTCCGACAATGACATTTACCGTGAGCCCTACTTTTACGGTCACGCTGACTCCGACCATAACGCCGACCGCTACAATATCGCCGACTTTTACCCCGACGCCTCCGGCGTTTGTCTTCAGGATGGAGGGAAATTTTCCCAATCCCGGGGTTTTATATTCAAACTTTATTTTCACGCTTACCCGCAGCGCGCAGGCCGCAGTCAGGATATATACCATTTCCGGCGAGTTTATAATACAGCTGTCGGGGAATTTTAACACGGGAAGAAATTTCATAAAATGGAACCTGAAAAACCTCAACGGCAGGGACGTCGCGGCGGGGACATACATTTTTAAAATGTCGGTTTGGGACCAGAGCGGGGAAAAAGCCGGCGCATACGGAAGATTCGCGGTAGTGAGATAAAAAAAGAGCGGAACAAAAAAATTGTTGAAAATTGACAAAAAATCGACGGGATAGTATAATCATTATAAATATATTGTTTTTAAAGCGAAAATATTGAAAACAAATGCGTGTTGTCTCTGCGGTAATTGACAAAAAAGCTCCGGCGGAAAAGATATTTTCAGGGGCTGTTTATACACGGGCCGATAATAAACAGGGAAAATAAATACGGCAGTTAAAAAAGATGCGAGGTAAAAATGGCGGATATTTCCAGCCTTGTGAACGGCAATAAAGAAATTTTTTTCATAGACAACAACCAGATAGCCGTCTGGATAACGGACTCCGAGGGCAACGTAAAAAAAGATGGGGCGAAAATAGACGGTGAAATCAGGCGCATAATTGTCGACGGCCTCGGCAGGGAGAAAAACGAAAAGGCCGAGATACGCGGCAATGAGATGAAAAAAGGGACAGCGAGGATATATTCCGGGGACGGGAAGGTCCTTCAGGAAATGCAGTACGACAATTTCAATGTGAACGGATTCATAAAAATGTATTATCCGGGCGGAGGACTGAGGCTCGAGGGCGCGTATATAAACGGCATCGGCCAGTGGCCCATGAAGACATATTTCGAAAATGGAAAACTCAAGACTGAAAAAATTTATGCGGATAATGTTAAGGTGCAGAAGACATATTTTGAAACCGGGGAACTTGAGGCCGAGGAGACTTTTGACAACGGCGTCGAGAACGGCCCTTTCAGGCTTTTTCACAAAAATGGAAAAGTAAGGGCCGAAGGCTCCTACAGGGACGGAAAACGCCACGGCATATACCGTGTGTTTTACGAGTCGTCCGCGGTCAAGCTTGAGGGTGAATACAAAGACGGCGTTGAAGATGGGACGTTCAGGCTTTATTACAAAACCGGAAGCGTGGAAACCGAGGAAGTTTACGTCAACGGCAGGCAGCAGGGGCCCTACATCCAGTATTTTGAAAGCGGCGGTGTGAAACTTACAGGGCTCTATGAAAACGGCAAAAAAAACGGCGAGTACAAAATGTTCTACGAGTCGGGAAAAATAAAGATAGAAGGCTCCTTTAAGGACGGCAGGGAAGACGGGCCGTATAAGCTTTATTATGAAACGGGCGGGATAAAAATTGAGGGGTGTTACAGCGAGGGCATCGAAGACGGGCCGTATAAATTATATTACCAGGACGGCGTGGTAAAAGTCGAAGGGCAGTATAAAAACGGCTCCGAACACGGCATTTACAGGCTTTATTACCCGTCGGGAAAGTTAAAGGTCGAGGAGACTTATATGGACGGAAAGGTCGAGGGGCTCTACAGGGGCTATTTTGAATCGGGAAAAATACAGGCCGAGAAAATGTTCATGGGCGGTACAGCCAACGGTCCGTGCAACCTTTACCACGAGAACGGCAAGATAAAAATAGAATCGGTATTTGAATCGGACAATCAGGTTTCCATAATTGAATATGATGAGAAGGGAAACAAAAAAGGGTAGTTTTACCGCGGAGGGGTGAATGGACAAACCGGGCAGACAGTTGTTCAGGCTTAAAAGCCTCGCGTCGATGATGCTTGAAACGCACGAAGAGGGCCACAGGCTGAAAAAAGCCCTCGGCCCGCTGGAGCTTGTTTTGTTCGGCATAGGCGTGATAATAGGCGCAGGAATATTCGCGACTGTCGGAACCGCCGCCGCGGGCGACGCCGCAAGGCCGGGCGCGGGGCCCGCACTGATTGTTTCCTTTGCCATCACCGCGGTGGCATGCGGCTTCGCGGCTCTGTGTTACGCGGAGCTCGCCTCGCTGGTACCGATTTCCGGCAGCGCATACACTTATTCATACGCCACTTTCGGCGAACTCATCGCATGGATAATCGGATGGGACCTTATGCTTGAATACTGCGTCGGCGCCATAGCGGTATCCATATCATGGTCGGGATATTTTAACGGCTTTCTCCATTCAGTGGGTATAAACCTGCCGGTATGGGCCACCGTGGATTACAGGACTGCCATGCAGGGCTTCACTAAAGCGGCGGCGATGATTGCCGCGGGGACGCCGGTGGCGGCGCTTGCCCCGAACCTGCGCCACGCCTTTGACGCCTATAACGCCGCACCCCACTTTTTCGGCATAGCCTTTATCTGCAACCTTCCCGCGAGCATAGTTGTTTTACTGCTGACAACTCTTCTTGTAAGGGGCATCAAGGAATCATCGGCATTTAATATTATAATAGTTGTCATAAAGCTTCTTGTCATAGCGTTTTTTATATTTGTCGGCGGCCATTATATAAAACCCGGGAACTGGGTGCCGTTTGCGCCGAATGGTTTTGCCGGGATAAAGGCTGGCGCGGCCATAGTGTTTTTTGCCTACATAGGTTTTGACGTGGTATCAACCATGGCCGAGGAAACACGGAACCCGAAGCGGGACATGCCCATAGGCATAATCGGCTCGCTGGTGGTCAGTACGATACTTTATATGCTTGTCGCCGCGGTATTTACCGGCATCATACCTTTTCCGGCCCTGAAGGAAGCGATGGCCACGCAGAAGGCGGAGCCGCTCGCGTATGCTCTTGAAAGCATTCATCTGGGTTGGGCGGCCATGATAGTGGCGGTCGGCGCAGTCGCGGCCCAGCTGGCGGTACTGCTCGCGCTGCTTCTCGGACAGTCCAGGATATTCTTTTCAATGTCAAGGGACGGACTTCTGCCGAAGGTGTTTTCGAAGGTACATAAAAAATTCAGAACTCCCTATGTGACGACAATTGCCGTAGGCGCCCTTGTTGCTTTTGTCGCGGCATTTACAAATATAGATGAAATGGTCGACCTTACCAATATCGGGACGCTTTTTGCCTTTATTCTTGTATGTTTCGGCGTGATAATCCTAAGGGTGAAAGAGCCGGAAAGGCACAGGACCTTCAGGGTGCCCTTCGGCCCGGTTCTGCCGCTTATGGGTGTGGCTTCATGCATTTTTCTCATGACAGGATTGCCGGCCATTACGTGGATAAGGTTCGTGGCATGGCTGTTTATAGGGCTGATAATATATTTCACCTACGGCTACACACACTCGCTGCTCCACCCGAAAAACATAAAGAAATAAAAGGATATACTGATATTTCATTTTTTCATAACAGGAGTATAATAAACCTGTGATAACTAATGGGGCTTACAACAAATAATAGGTGGATTAATGAAGGAAATAAGCTATTTATTAAAAGAGGGCGAAGGCCTTTTTACGGAATTCAAGGAACAATACACGGACAAAATAGACCGTGATATTGCCGCATTTTCAAATACGCGGGGCGGTAAAATACTGCTTGGAGTTTCTGACAGAGGCAAAATAACAGGCCATGAATTAAGCAACAGCCTGAAGGCGAAAATAGTAAATCTGGCATCAAACTGCTCGCCGGCCATAGAAATAAGCGTACGTAAAGCCGGTGGTGTGGTTGTAATAGACGTGCCCGAAGGTCAGGCCAAGCCGTATTCGTGTTCCGGCAGGTTCTTTAAAAGATATGATGCCATGACAAGACAGCTTAACCCGGAAGAAGTCAGAACCCTGTTTGAAGAGAACGCCAGGCTGTCATTTGAGGAGCGTGAAATAAAAGGGTTTAAATCATCCGATATAGCGATGGAAAAAGTAAAACGTTTCATAGACGAAAGCAGGCTTGATATTAAAATAGCCAGGGAAAACCTTCCTGATTTCATGACAACCCTTAATCTGGCATCAGGGAAACATTACAAGGCCGCATGTGTGCTGTTTTTTGCCAAAAACACACACAGATTCCTTATGCAGTCCAGGCTTGACTGCATACGTTTCCGAGGCACGGAAAGGCTTGATATATTTGACCGCAAGGAAGTAAATGACGACCTGATAACCCAGCTGTCGGAAGCCATGTTTTTTCTTGAAAAACATCTCTTTAAAAGAAGCGAGATAAAAGGGATGGACAGGGAAGACAAGTACGATATTCCAATAGAGGCTTTAAGGGAAGCTGTGGTAAACGCGATTATTCACAGGGATTACAGCATGACCGGCACGAGTGTGTCCGTGGAAATATTTGACGACAGGGTGCAGATAGTAAACCCGGGCGGTCTGGTCAAAGGCGTGACACCGGAAAACCTGGGGCAGGTTTCCATAAGGCGCAACGAGATCATAGCGGACATGTTCAACAGAATACATAAATCAGAAAGGGCGGGCCGCGGCATAAAAAAGATACGTGATTTGATGACGGCGGAAAAGATGGCTATGCCTGATTTCAAATCCGACGCTCTGTTTTGGGCGGTGTTTAAAAGAGACACGTCCTTTGCGGGAGCAGGGGAAGAAGCGACAAAGAAGACCAGCAAGGGGGTAGAAAAGGTCGGAGAAAAGGTCG
>PLPI01000021.1 GCA_003159495.1 candidate division FCPU426 bacterium
AGTCTATAAAAACGAGAGGTATATAATGAATATTTTAGGATATTCCGAAAGAGGGATGCTAAATGCAATTTTTTATGGAATGAACTTATTGGGTGAAAAAAAAGGACTTGCCAAATTGTGTGAACTTTTGGAATTGATTAAAGTTAATGGCAATCAAGTGTTTGACAAAACAAAAGTGGTAAATGCCGAAATAATTATAGAACCCTCTTTAAGTGACTTTGGATACCCAGACGTCGTAATAATACTTAATTATTCTGGTAAAAAATGCGTTTTATTTTTTGAAGCAAAAGTTAAAACGTGGCATAAGGACCAGTGGAATTCTAAAATATCAAATTTTAAGACACAACTAAGGCGTTTTAGCGATAGCGTTGGAAAAAGGATTAGCAAGGATGGTAAAAAAAGAAAAATTGGTACAAATGGTGTAGTTCTGCAATTTTATAAAATGATAAAAGATGCTGACGAATTCTATTTTATAGCACTATTGCCTAAAAAAGTTAGCTTAAAACATAATTGGGGACTTTTACTTTGGGAAGATATTGAAAAAAAGTTAGTAATTCCTGGTTTAAAAGAGAATTTTGATTTTAATCGAACCGTCACGGATGCCAGAAGCCAAATTTATTAAGTTCATAGGAGGTATATATGGGATACGGCATAAAGCTTAAAGTCTGGGGAGAGTATGCTTGTTTTACGCGGCCGGAGATGAAGGCTGAGCGGGTTAGTTATGATGTTATAACCCCGCCTGCGGCGCGGGGAGTTTTGGAGGCTATACACTGGAAGCCTGCTATACGGTGGGTTATAGACCGGATACATGTGTTAAAAAAGGTTGATTTTGACAATATCCGGCGGAATGAAGTCAGCGGGAAGATACCAGAAGGCAATATTAAACGAGCAATGCGAGGGGAAGCAGTCGAACTCTATCAATCTATCACTGTTGAACGGCAGCAACGGGCGGCTATGGTGCTTAAGAACGTGGAATATGTTATAGAGGCACACTTTGAGATGACTCCAAAGGCCGGAGAAACTGATAATCCTGAAAAACACTACAATATATTCCTCCGCCGTGCGCGGGAGGGGCAGTGTTTTCAGCGGCCTTATTTGGGTTGCCGGGAGTTTCCCGCCAACTTTGAGCTTATAGAAGACGGGCAAAGTATACCGGAATCAGAATTAAAAGGCACAACAGACCTCGGATGGATGCTTTATGACATGGAGTTTAAGGGCGAACAGGAAACGGGCGTATATGACGAAATAAAACCCAAATTTTTCCGGGCTGAAATGAAGGATGGGGTTATAGATGTGGCTAAACAAGGGAAAGCAGGGGTGAAGAAATGATTCTCAAAGCGCTTTATGAATATTATCAGACTTTGGCAGATGATCCTGAAAGCGGGATATCACAGTCTGGATTTAGTAAGGAACAAGTAAGTTTTGCTTTAATTATTAATAAAAAAGGAAAATTGAAAGGTTTAATGGATTTAAGAAATGAAAAGAAAAACAGAATAATGGATGTGCCCCAACATAATCCGCCGAGAGCCAGTAATATTTTGGCATATTTTCTTTGTGATAATTCAAAATATTTTCTTGGGATTGGCGCTAACAAACAGAAGAAAAAACTGATATTAGAAACAAAGAAGTTTGATGCTTCTAAGGAACTTCATCTAAAAATGCTTGATGAAATTAAAGACGAGAATGCCGAAGCAGTAAAAGCATATTTTAAAAACAATAATCCAAAAGAATTGATAAAGCTGGATTTTATTAAGGAAAAAGAAAGCGATCTTATCAAAAGTAGCAATCTTGTGTTTGCTGTGGAAGGTGAGAAAAAATTCGTCCATGAACTTGCGAAAATACGGAAATTGACCAAAACCACCAATAACGAAAATGGTGAAGAAGACGCGCAGATAATCAAAGGGCAATGCGCTGTAACAGGACTGGAAACGGAAATTCCAAACATTCATGGAAAGATTAAAGGCGTAAAAGGAACAAAGCAGCTCCGAGGCTCAATTGTTTCTTTTAATGACGAAGCATATAAGTCGTTTGGGAAAGAACAAAATTTCAATGCATCTATCGGAAAAGAAGTATCATTTGCTTACGTTACAGCTCTTAATTACATGCTGGAATATTCTTCGATTCAAAACATGCAGATAGGTGATGCCACTACGGTGTTTTGGGCGGAAAAATACGGAACAGGGCAGGAAGAACTTTTTTACGCACTTTTTAACCCGACAGATGTAGAGGAAAAGAAAGAAAGTGAAGAAAAAGGAAAAAAGAAAAACATAGAGCAAGAAAAGGAATTAAAGAAAACAAGGCTGAATGATCCCGGAACTGTGGCCCGCATGAGGGATTTCCTCGGACGTGTGGCACAGGGCAAAGGAGTCAAAGAATTTAAAGGGTATGATGAGGATGTCAAATTTTATGTACTGGGACTGTCCCCAAATGCCGCGAGAATATCCGTAAGATTTTTCTACGCCGATACTTTTGGCAGGATAGTTGAAAAAATCAAATCGCATTATGACGATATGCTCATAGAGAAACAATATAAAAATGAAAGCGATGCGATTGCTGTCTGGCAGTTGCTCCGGGAGACTGCGGCGCAGGGGAAGTCGGAAAACATACAGCCCGCATTTTCAGGAGCGTTGACGAAAGCCATACTGACCGGAGGCGCGTATCCCGCGGCTGTTTATCAGGCTGTTATATCGCGGATGGGCATTGATAAAACTATCAACAGAAACAGGGCAGCTTTTATAAAAGCTTATATTGAAAGAAAAAATAGGATAAATGGAAAGGAAGGAGGTGTAACAGTGAGTTTAAATACAGAGGAAATAGATGTAGGTTACAGGCTCGGGCGGCTTTTTGCTATGCTTGAAAAAGCCCAGACAGACGCTTCGCCAGGGATAAACGCGACAATAAAAGACAGGTATTTTGGGACGGCGTCGGCTTCACCTAAGGCGATTTTTCCAATCCTTATGAGACTGAGCCAGCATCACATCGCGGGCGCGAAGTACGGCAAGTTTACGGACAAACAGATAGAGGAGATAGTGGGAGAACTAAAGACATTTCCGGCGCATTTGAATCTTGATGAGCAGGGTATGTTCATGCTCGGATACTATCACCAGAGGAACGCTCTTTACAAAAAGAAGGAAGAAAAATAAAAGGGAGGAATACAATGTCGGAACCAATCAAAAATCGTTATGAATTTGTGGTGCTTTATGATGTGGAGAACGGCAATCCGAATGGTGACCCGGATGCGGGAAATATGCCAAGGATAGACTATGAGACGGGTAATGGGATTGTGACGGATGTCTGCATAAAGAGAAAGGTCAGGAATTTTGTGGAAATAACAAAAGAGGGCAAAAAGGGATTTGATATTTATGTAAAAGACGGTTCAATCCTGAACAATACCAACAAAAAGGCTTATGACTCGCTTAAGCTTGAACCGGAAGAAAAGAAATTGCCCAAAGATGAAAAACAAGCCGCAAAGGTAACGGAATTTATGTGCGATAGTTTTTATGATATAAGGGCTTTTGGGGCCGTTATGACCACTAAAGTAAACTGCGGACAGGTAAGAGGGCCGGTACAATTCAGCTTCTCGAAGAGTATTGACCCCATAGTCCAGCAGGAAGTATCAATTACAAGGATAGCCGTAACTGATGAAAGCGATAAGGCCGCGGAATCAGGTCATACCATGGGCAAAAAATTTATAGTTCCTTACGGTTTATACAGGATGGAAGGATACATATCCCCGTATTTTGCCAAACAGACCGGTTTTAGTGATGATGACAAGGACGTCCTTTTTGATGCCCTGAAAAACATGTTCGAACACGACCGCTCTGCCGCGCGTGGGAAGATGGCTGTGCGCAAGCTGTATGTGTTTAAGCATGATTCCGAACTCGGCAATGCGAAGGCTCATAAATTATTTGAGCTGATAAGCGTCAAAAGAAAAGATGAAAGTAAGCCTGCCAGGGCTTTTGGGGATTATGAGATAAGCGTTCAGGCCGCTCCGACGGGTGTGAAGGAGATGGATTTAATGTAAAACTTTGGTTTAAGAGGGGTTGTAAAAATACGGTGGGGGAGTGGATGATAAATGATATAGCCAGCATCGAGTTAATAGAACAAAAGATTTATCTGATAAGAGGTCAGAAAGTAATGCTGAGTTCGGATATTGCGTTGTTATATGGCGTGGAAGTGCGGGCGCTTACGCAGGCTGTCAGGCGCAATATTGGAAGATTCCCGGAGGATTTTATGTTCCAATTATCAACTGAAGAAAATCAGAACTTGAAATCACAAAATGTGATTTCAAGTTGGGGAGGTGCAAGAAGAGCTGCTCCATACGCATTCACCGAACAGGGTATTGCGATGCTTTCCAGTATATTAAATAGCAAAAGGGCGATACAGGTGAATATCGCAATCATGAGGGTTTTTGTGAAACTTCGCGACATGGTTTCCATGCATAAGGAAATAATAAAAAAACTGGATGAGCTTGAAAAAAAGGTTGGAAAACATGATTCACAAATAATTGCTATTTTTGGAGCCATAAAACAGATGATGATAAAACCGAATGCAGGAAAGAAAGACTACGGTTTTAAAAAGGAATAAATATGGCATACGACGAGGACGATCTGCTTGCTCTATCCGGATTGCAGCACTACTTTTTCTGCAAACGGCAGTGGGCGCTGATACATGTGGAAAAGCAGTGGGTGGAAAATGTGCTTACAGCCGAGGGCAGGATACTGCATGAGCGGGTGGATAACAGCAAAAATATTGAATACAGGGAAGGCGCCATAGTCGAGCGTTCTGTCTCGCTTGAATCCCTGGAGCTTGGCATATACGGCGTTGCCGATGTTGTTGAGTTTTTTAAGGCCGCAACCGGAGTAAAATTGGCAAAAGAAGATGGGTTTTGGCTGCCACGGCCTGTGGAGTACAAGCGCGGCAAGCCTAAAACCGGGATATGCGACAAGGCACAGCTTTGCGGGCAGGCTATGTGCATGGAGGAATTGTACTCGGTTAAGATAGAAAGCGGGGACTTGTTTTACTGGCAGACGCGGCACAGGCTACCTGTTGTATTTGAGCAGGATTTAAGGGAGGCTGTGCGTAATGCCTGCTTGGATATGCATACTATGCTGGAAAACGGTATCACACCCGCTGTTCCTGACGGGGTAAAATGTAAAAGCTGTTCTTTGATTACTGTATGCGTGCCAAATGTCCAAAAGAGAAAATCCGGAAAAGTGGACCGGTATATAAATGAAAGTGTACATGGCGGTGAAAATGCGTAAACTTCTCAATGTATTGTATGTGACCACACCCGAAGCATATTTGACACGCGACGGCGAAAATATAGTCATAAAAGTTGAAGACGAAGAAAAGTTCCGCGTGCCCTGCCATAATCTGGAAGGCATTGTTTACTTCGGACACAGGGGTGCGAGCTATGCCGTGCTTGGAATGTGCGCGGAAAAAGGCATTTGTTTTACATTTCTAAACCCGCACGGCAGATTTATAGCCCGGGTGGAAGGGCCGGTTTCGGGCAATGTGCTGCTTCGCAAAAAACAATACAGGTTAAGTGATGACAAGGCGGAAAGCGCCAAGATCGCAAAACTGTTTGTAATGGCAAAAATATCAAATGCAAGGGCTGTGTTGTCTCGTGTCATTCGCGACCATCCGGAAAATACCAATGTCGCAAAAGTCAAATCGGCTATGGATGATATGTCGCTTATGATTTTTAAGGCGGAGAAAAACACAGACCTTGAACAGATACGCGGGATAGAGGGCATGGCTGCACATTTGTATTTTTCAGTGTTTAATGAACTTATAGTGGCCCAGAAAGACGGGTTTTATTTTCACGAGCGAAGCCGAAGGCCGCCGAAAGACAATATAAATGCCCTGCTGTCATTTGTTTATACCCTGCTTGTGCATGAATGCCGTTCCGCGCTTGAAACAGTGGGGCTTGACCCGGCAGTGGGATTTTTGCACCGTGACCGCCCCGGCAGGCCGAGCCTCGCGCTGGATTTGATGGAAGAATTGCGCCCTTATATTGCGGACAGGATTGTGTTGTCGCTTATAAACCGCCAGCAGGTGACGCCGGACTCGTTTACTGCGAGTGAAGGAGGCGGGATTTATATGAAAGACGGAGCGAGGAAGGCTTTGCTTGAAACATGGCAGAAAAGAAAGGCGGAGGAAATCACGCATCCGTTTCTTGATGAAAAAATTGAAGTGGGGCTGATTCCTTATGCGCAGGCATTATTAATGGCGCGTTACATGCGCGGAGATATAGAATGTTATCCGCCGTTTTTCAGCAAATAGGAGGGACCGTATATGATGGTGCTTATAACTTATGATGTGAGTACGGAAAGCGAAGGCGGGGCGAAAAGGCTAAGGCATATTGCAAAAAAATGCAAAAATTATGGTCAGCGGGTGCAGAATTCGGTCTTTGAATGCCTTGTTGACCCGGAGCAGTTTGTAATTCTGCGGGACGGGCTTGAAAAAATTATGAATAAGGAAAAAGACAGCATAAGATACTACTTTCTCGGAAGTAACTGGCAGAGAAGGGTGGAGCATGTTGGGGCTAAAAAGACTTTTGACCCGGAAGCGCCGATGGTGATATAGAAAATTTTTTATTTATTGTTAATGCGAACGTGTAGTTGTAGGGTTGTTGCTTATGGTTCGCAGTTCAATAGAATATGGTGGTTATGTAATTTAGGCAGCTATTACGTTAAATAATAAAAGACGTTCGCAGGAAGTTTCGCAAAAAACAGTGATAATATAATATATGAATAAGGAGGATAATAGGAAAGAGTCGCCCCCCGCGTGGGGGCG
>PLPI01000056.1 GCA_003159495.1 candidate division FCPU426 bacterium
TTCTGCGGCATAATTGACGAACCCGTCGCAAAGGAATCATCTATCTCGATAAACCCGAATTCTGCGGTGTTATAGATTATTATTTCCTCCGCCAGCCTGGAGAGGTGCGCCGCCGTGACTGACGCGGCGTAAAGGAAATCCATGATAAAATCCCTGTCGGATACGGCGTCCATGGAATTTTCCGATACATTTTTAAAGCCCGCGTATTTTGCCATGAGTTTCCTGTCGAGCCTGTAATTTGAACCGGCCAGGGCGCCGCTGCCGATTATGAGCCTGTCTGCCCTTTTGCCCGCGAAGTCAAAGAGTTCCCGGTCGCGTTTTAGCATGGAATAATATGCCATGAACCACTGCCCCGCCGATATTATCTGGGCGTGCTGCATGTGGGTATAACCGGGCATAAAAACAGAGGCGTTGGTTTCCGCGCATGTAACCACACGCGCCATGAGTTTCTCAAGCAGTTTTTTTACGGTGCGGACCTCGTCCATCATATACAGCCTTGTGTCATTGGCCACAAGGTCGTTCCTGGATCTTCCTGTATGGAGTTTTTTACCCAGCTGCCCCGCGGCCTTGACAAGCTCGCCCTCAACTGCGGAATGCACGTCCTCATAGCCGGAAAAATCAATTGAGGATTCCTTTTTCAGCAGCCCTTTGAGCCCTGAAGAAATGCGTTTTTCCTCTGACGCGGATAATATCCCTGCTTTTTTCAGCGCCTTCGTGTGTGAGAGCCCGGAAGCCACGTCGTATTTAAAAAGACGCCTGTCAAAAGATATTGAAGCGTTGAAAGAATCCGCTTCCGCGTCCATCTTTTTTTTAAACCGGCCCTGCCATACTTTTTCCATTTTTCGCCCCTTTTAACCCTTTTTTTCCGTTGTCCTGTTCCTGACCTGGTTGAATATCTTAAGCTGGAGACCGAAAAGGTTTATGAACCCCTCTGCGTCTTTCTGGTTGTAAACTTCCTCTTCCTCGAACGTGGCCATGGCCTCTGAATACATCGAATACGGCGATGTCTTTGACGCCACGCGTATCCCGCCCTTATAGAGTTTCAGTTTAACGGAACCGGTAACCGTCTCCTGCGTTTTGTCAATAAAAGCCGAGATGGCCTCGCGAAGCGGCGCGAACCACATTCCGTTATATATAAGCTCCCCGTATTTTATTGCGACCTGCTCTTTATAATGGAACGTGTCCCTGTCCATTGTTATTTCCTCAAGCTCCCTGTGGGCCGTAAAAAGTATGGTGCCGCCCGGCGTTTCATAGAGGCCGCGCGATTTTATTCCGACCAGCCTGTTCTCGACCATGTCCACAAAGCCGATCGCGTGCTTTCCGCCCAGGGTGTTTAATTTTTTTATTATTTCAACCGGCGAAAGTTTTTTGCCGTTTACGGATACCGGAATTCCTTTTACAAAATCTATCCTTACATACTCGGCCCTGTCCGGCGCCTTTTCAGGGGTGTTCATCCTGCTTAAAATATCGTCAGTGGGCTCGTTTGCCGGGTCCTCAAGGATACCGCCTTCGTGCGATATGTGCCAGAGGTTGTCATCCTCGGAATACGGTTTTTTCTTTGTTGCAATGACCGGAATGCCGTGTGCTTTCGCGTAATCGATGGCCTGTGAGCGTGATTTTATGTCCCATTCCCTCCACGGCGCGATTATTTTCAGCTGCGGTGCGAGAGCTTTGAATGTGAGTTCGAAGCGGACCTGGTCGTTGCCTTTTCCTGTCGCGCCGTGGCAGACCGCGTCGGCGCCTTCTTTCAGCGCAATCTCGACCTGTTTTTGCGCTATTATCGGCCGCGCAATGGATGTGCCCAGGTAATATTTTCCCTCATAGAGAGAGCCCGCCTTTAACATCGGGTAAATGTAATCCTTTACAAATTCCGGCTTCGCGTCTATGACATAAACCTTTGACGCGCCGGAAGCTATTGCTTTCTTTTTTACCTTTTCAAAGTCATCGACCTGCCCCACGTCCACCACGCAGGCTATTACTTCGCATCCGTAATTTTCCTTGAGCCACGGCACTATTATTGAAGTGTCAAGCCCGCCGGAATAAGCCAGTACTACTTTTTTTGCGGATTTTTCCATTACACCTTCTCCTTATTATATTATTATGATTTTGCCATAAGCATGGCAAGTATTGCTTTCTGCGCGTGAAGCCTGTTTTCAGCCTCGTCAAAGACCACCGAATTCGGCCCGTCCATGACCTCGGCGGAAATTTCCTCGCCCCTGTGCGCGGGCAGGCAGTGCATCACAAGGCAGTCCTTTTTCGCGTGTTTTAAAAGCGCGGAATTTACCTGGTACGGGGCGAAAACTTTTTTGCGTTTCTCGGTTTCCGCCTCCTGCCCCATCGACGCCCACACATCCGTGTAAATAACGTCCGCGTCTTTGACGGCCTCTTCCGGCGACTCCGTTATTATTATCTGCGTCTTCGATTCGGCGGCGAGTTCTTTTGCCTTCTTTACCACCGCTTCTTTTGGCAGGTAGCCGGCAGGGCTTGCCACGGCCATGTGCATGTCGGCTTTCGGCGCGGCGTAGAGCCACGAATTGCAGACATTGTTTCCGTCGCCCACGTATGCCACCTTGAGCCCTTTGACGCTTTTTTTCTTGTCCTTTATTGTGAGTATGTCGGCTATTATCTGGCACGGGTGCTCGTCGTCGGTAAGCCCGTTTATAACGGGAATGGTGCCATATTTTCCGAGTTCAAGAACATCCGAATGGGCGTAGGTCCTTATCATGATGCCGTCCACGTAACGCGAAAGTACGCGCGCCGTGTCTGCTATGGTCTCGCCGCGCCCCAGCTGCATGTCGTTGGGGTTTAAATATAAAGCGGCCCCGCCGAGCTGGAACATGGCTATTTCAAATGAAACCCTGGTGCGCGTGGACGATTTTGTGAATATCATCGCGAGCGTTTTCCCGAGCAGGGGCACAAAAAACTCCCTGTTTTTCTGTTTTGTCCGCAGCATTTCAGCGACATTCAATATCGATTCAAGTTCTTCTTTGCTTAAGTCCAGTATTGAAACAAGGTCCTTTTTGCTCAGGTGTACCATTGACATTTTTCAGCAGCCCTCCTCTAAAATTTTCCCCAATATTTCCAGCCCCTTTTTCAGTTCGGCCGTTGTTATATTCAGGGGCGGTGCAATCCTTATTACCTCGTGGCCCGTACAGTTTATTATCAGGCCGCGTGAAAGGGCCTTTTTTACTATTTCAGCGCCGCCGCTTTTGAGCTGGACGCCCTGCAAAAGTCCGGCGCCGCGTATCTCAACTATGTTGGAGCTTTTTACGGTGCGCATGGTTTTTTGAATAAGCCCGCCCTTTGCGTGGACGGCTTTCAGAAATGGTTTTTTCATTACCGTGGAAAAGACCACATTCCCGGCCGCGCACGCCACAGGGTTTCCGCCCATGGTGGTGCCGTGGTCTCCCGGTTCGAATACATCCATTATCTTTTCGCCGGCTACGAGAGCCGACAGTGGCAGCCCTCCGCCTATGGCCTTGGCGACTGTCATGGCGTCGGGCGTAACGCCGTATTTTTCGTACGCGAACATATAACCCGTGCGGCCCATGCCGGTCTGCACCTCGTCAAATATCAGCAGCACCCCGAGTTTATCGCAAAGCTGCCTGAGTTTCTTTAAGAAATCATTTTCCGGCGTGAAAACCCCGCCCTCGGCCTGTATCGGCTCAACCAGAACCGCGCACGTTTCATCGTCTATCTTTGACGCCACATCGTTTATGTCGTTGAACTTCGCATAGGTTATTCCCGGATATTTTTTATTCAGTATACCGTGGAATTTTTCCTGTCCCGTGGCGGTCAGTGTGGCGATTGTGCGTCCGTGGAAAGAGTTCGTAAAAGTTACTATCTTATGCGCGCCATTCTTGTGGACCATGCCCCATTTTTTTGCCAGCTTCAGCGCGGCTTCATTTGCCTCGGCCCCGGTGTTGGCGAAAAAAACCTTTTTGCCGAAGGAACTGTCGCATATTAGTTTCGCGAGTTTTACCTGCTCCTCGCAGTAAAAAACGTTCGACAGGTGCATGAATTTCTTTATCTGCTTCACGGCCGCGATATTGACCTCCGTGTTGTTATAACCCAGCGCGTTCACGGATATGCCCGCGAAAAAATCGATATATTTTTTGCCTTCCTTGTCAACAAGGGTCGAGCCGTAACCGCGTTCAAAAACGACATCATAACGCTTGAAAACACCCATGTATTTTGCATCCAGTTCCTTTACTTTTTTGCTGTCCATTTTCTCTTCTCCGAATCTTAGTTTTATTTTTATACTATCAAAAAACCACCGGCAATGTCGCTTAATCCCTGGCATATGACATTTTTATTGGCCTTGNNTGCGCCGCTCATCTGACGGCCTCACAAGAGGCCGTCTATATAATACCGGGCGACAAATCCAATAAAAATGTCATATGCCAGGGATAAAACCTGCAACAATTTTCCATAGGTATTTATTTTACTATTTCCGTCCCTATGCCTTCGTTCGTGAATATTTCAAGGAGCAGGGAGTGTTCCTTTATGCCGTTTATTATGTGGACCTTTTTTACCCCCGCTTCAATCGCCGCCTTTGCAGAGAGTGTCTTCGGCAGCATTCCTCCAAAAATCTCCCCGGACTTTATATGGCCTGCTATTTCCCTTGTTTTTATCGTATGCACGTATTTACCCTTTATCTTGACACCGTCGGTGTCCGTAAGATAAACAAGCTTGTCCGCCTTCAGGGCCTTTGCCACGGCTCCCGCCACCATATCGGCGTTTATGTTATACCCGTTGCCGAGTTCGTCAACCCCGAGAGGGGCGATTACCGGAACATACCCCTGCTCATCAAGCGTCCTTAAAAGTTTTGTGTTCACGCTTGTGACATCGCCTACAAAACCAATATCTTTACCCTTCTGCGATTTTTTCCTCTTCGCCATGATAAGGTTGCCGTCTTCGCCCGAGAGCCCTATGGCGTTAACGCCGTGAAGGTTCATGTTCTTTATTATTTCCTTGTTCACCTTGCCCACAAGGACCATTTCAACTATATCCAGAGTCTCTTCGTCTGTCATGCGGTGTCCGTCGACAAAAACCGGGGTTTTGCCCAATTTTTTCAGCATCTCGTTGATGTTTTCCCCGCCGCCGTGGACAAGGACTATTTTTACCCCGACGTAGTTGAGCAGGGCAATATCCTCTATGAAAAACTCCTTGTATTTTCCGTCGGTCATGGCGCTGCCGCCATATTTGATTACAAACGTGGCTCCGTTAAAATTCCTGATGTAGGGCAGTGCTTCAACAAGAATCCGCGCTTTTTCGATTATCTCATCCATTTTGTGCTCTCCTGAATTATAGAATGTACTTGCTCAGATCCCTGTTTTTTACAAGGTCCTTAAGTTTGTCCTCGACGTACTGTCTTGTCACTTCTGTTTTTTCCGGTTTCGGGTAAGGCGCGTCAAAAAGGACCTCTTCAAGGACCTTTTCGATTATGGTATGGAGCCTTCGTGCCCCGATGTTCTCCATCTGCTCGTTCACCTCAAACGCTATCTCCGCCACAGCGGAAATGGCGGAATCGTCAAAGCTGAGGCTGACGCCGTCGGTTTCCAGTATGGCAGTATACTGCTTTATCAGGGAATTTTCCGGTTCCTTTAATATCCTCTCAAAATCGGCCTTTGTCAGGCTGTCGAGCTCGACCCTTATCGGGAAACGCCCCTGCAGTTCGGGAATCAAATCCGACGGTTTTGAAATATGAAAGGCGCCGGCCGCTATGAAAAGTATATGGTCGGTCCTGACCTGTCCGTGCTTGGTAATAACCGTCGTTCCTTCCACAATCGGCAGAATGTCCCTCTGAACCCCCTCGCGCGATACATCCGGCCCGCCCATGGATTTTTCCCTTCCCGCCACCTTGTCTATTTCGTCTATAAATATTATGGAATTGTTCTCCACGCGGTTGATGGCTTCCTTTACCACCCTGTCCATGTCGATAAGCTTGCCGGTCTCCTCGTTTAATATCACGGAGCGCGCCTCGCCGACACGCATCTTTGTTTTCTTTGTCTTGCCTCCGGGCGCGAAACCCTCCATGAGTTCCTGGATATTCGCGCCTATCTCGTCCATGGATGCCCCGGGAAATATTTCCATCATGGGCGACTGCTTTTGCCTGACTGAGACCTCAACCATTTTGTCCTCAAGCGCCCCGGCTTTAAGCTGCTGCCTTATTTTTTCCCGCGTATCCTTGAATTTTATAGTTTCCTGTTCCTGGTTTGCGGCCTCTTCCTCGGATAAAAAAGATTTCTTTGGCGGCTTTACCGGCGGCACCAGCAGGTCAAGGAGTTTTTCCTCGACTGATTCTTCCGCCTTTTGTTTTACCTGCGCCATATGTTCCTCACGCACCATATTGACGCCCGTCTGTGTCAGGTCGCGTATCATGGATTCCACGTCCCGGCCGACGTAGCCGACTTCGGTATATTTGGAAGCCTCGACCTTTAAAAACGGCGCATTGACGAGTTTTGCCAGCCTGCGAGCAATCTCGGTTTTGCCCACGCC
>PLPI01000091.1 GCA_003159495.1 candidate division FCPU426 bacterium
TTGTCGTCAACAGTCAGGTCGAGTTCCGGATTGGCTATGGCCATCGAAAGACCCCTGGAACGAGCTAAGTTAAAAAACGTAGAATTAATTATTGCGCGCGCGGGAAGTCCGAAGGAAACGTTTGAGAGGCCGACAATCGTATTAAGCCCGAGTCCGCGCCCGCACTTTTCTATGACATCCAGCGTTACAACAGCCGCGCCCTGGTCCGATGATACCGTCATTACAAGGCCGTCAACGGCAATGTTTTCCCGCCCTATTCCCAGTTTTTCCGCGGCCGCAACAACCTCGTTTACAACCTTCATCCTGCCGTCGGCGGTTTCAGGTATGCCCTTTTCAGTAAGCGGCAGAAGAATAAACATCGCGCCGTATTTTGCGGCAAGAGGCAGCAGTTTTTCATACTTTGACTTTTCACCGGAAATTGAGTTTATAAGTGCCTTGCCCGGATATATGCGCAGCGCGGCTTCTATAACTTCCGGCGTGGATGAATCTATACACAACGGGAGTTCTGATATGGCGGATAATAATTTCACCACCCTGACCATTACCTCTTTTTCATTTATGCCGGGCATGCCTACATTGACATCAAGTACGGACGCCCCTTTTTTTTCCTGTTCGGAGGCGAACCTTCTTATCTCGCTTTCTTTGCCCTCTTTAAGCTCCGCCTGAAGCTGCTTTTTGCCGGTTGGATTTATCCTTTCGCCGACTATTACAAATTCACCGCCGCCGGGAAAGACGCTCCGCCGAGCCGATGACAGGGCGCTTTTTATTGTTTTATTGGCCGCCGACGGTTTTTTATCCCTGAGCCTGGACGCTGTTTTTGATATAAATTCCGCAGATGTGCCGCAGCAGCCGCCTATAAGGCAAGCTCCTGCTTCGGCAAGAGGAACGGCAAAATCGCTGAATTCATCGGCATTCATGTTGAAAACCGTCTCGCCGGCCACAAGCCGCGGCAGGCCTGCGTTTGGTTTTGCTATGATTGGAATATTGACGTATGATTTAATGGCCCTGACAACCTCCACCATTTCAGCGGGGCCGGTGGAACNNGCAGTGTAACAGCAGCGCTGACCGGATCCGTGCCGGTTATGGTTTTTCCAGCATTGTCAAAAGTCATGGAAACAACAACCGGCAAATCGCAAATTTCCTTTACCGCGAGCACCGCCGCACGCGCCTCCTGGATGTCTATAAATGTTTCTATCACAAAAAGATCCACCCCGCCGTCCTTGAGCCCCCTTGCCTGTTCCTTGAAAATGTCAACCATTTCCTCAAAAGGGGTATCACCAAAAGGCTCGGGAAAATGGCCCGTGGGGCCTATATCGCCGGCCACAAGCGCGCGTTCGCCGGCTGCCCGCCTTGAAATTTGCGCGAGGTCCCTGTTTATTTCATAAGCATGCTGCCGCAGTCCATATTCACCGAGTTTTACCGGGCTGCCGCCGAAAGTAAAAGTATATATTATTTTCGACCCTGCTTTTATGTACTCCCGCTGGAGGTCAATCAAATGTTCCGGATTATCCAGCGCCCATTTTTCCGGGCATACTCCTTTCGGCATGCCGCGCTTCTGCATCGCCACGCCCGAAGAGCCGTCCAGTATTATTATTTCATTTTCGTTTAACAACTTTTTGAATTTATTTTCCGCCATTGTAAAACCTCTCTGAAATTTTATTTGTTTCCGGAATAAACCGCTTTAACAGCGGTTTCTGCCCAGGCTTTTCTGTAAACAAAGAGCCCCTCGGGCCATGATGGATGCACGCCGTCCGGCGATAACAGGGCCGGATTATCTTTATATATCTTATAGAAATCGGGCCCCTTGATTATTTCCGGATATTTTATAAAAAGTTTTTCAAGCGCGGCGGACAAAACCGGGCCCTGCTCCTGAATGTTTTTCTGGGAGCTTGACCACGGTATTGAAACCGGCACAAGCGGTGTTTTGCCCGCTTTTATCACGGCTTTGACCATTTTTTCATAATTTTCATAAAACTCATCCGGAGAAACCATGCTCCATGCGTCGTTGGTGCCGTAGGCAATCGCCGCAAATTTTCCCGGAAATATTTTCAGCCAGTCATCAATGTGTTTTGCGCCGTCCGCGGATTTCGTATATCCCGTCCCGCCATTTTCCTGTACCGGCGCAAAACCCGGGGCCGCCGCGTTAATCAGCGAGGAAAAAATTCCGCCGCCGCGCGCGCATGTTAAAGGGTCCCTGTGCATGGACATCTGTGTTATTGAATCGCCGTAAAATATCCAGTCGTCGGGGTTATTTTCCGTGGCGCTGAAAAGGTCGATGTGCGCAGAAATGTCCATATTGTCCTTTGTTCCGTCAACAGAGGTAAAAACAACCCGCACCCAGCCGCATCCCGTAAGGTCCAGCAGGTGCTGCCGCGAATGAAAAGTATTGTTGTCAACAGTGACAAGTTTTACCCAGCCGCCCAGTGGAACGGTTTTTCCGCCCGGCGCCGCGTTTGATTCAATGGTATACGAAGCTGGATTATTATAGCCGGGATTAGGAACTTCTGTTATCAACGTATGGTCATAAGGCGAAGTGTCGTCATTATACCAGGCAAACAGGACATTTTTACGCTGCTTCTCCGGGACAGCCGTGATGTCGAAAGCTATCCATACCGGATTTTCCGCGGAAGGCTGGAAAGCCGAGCGGAACTTTTTTGAATAATCCAGCGAAACCACATTTTCAGCATTAATAACGGCCCCGTTCTGCCCGTTGGTATACACGGGAATCCCCCTGCTTATCATAGGCATTGCAGGTATAATCAGCCCCAGCGCGCACATCCGTAAATTTTTCATAAACATCTTATTTTCCACGAAGTTCTCCTAAGCGTTTTGTACCTGCCATTACAAATTTTACTTTTATTGCCAGCCTAACTTTAAACTTTGGCTGTTTTATTGCCCTGCTTCACTTCTTGGTTTTGACTTCTAACTTTTTACTTTATTATCTTATCCCACAGAGCCCTATTACTGATTTCTCCGGTTCAAGTATAAATCTATCGTTTATCGAAATCCCAATCTTTTCGAGCCCGAGTATTCCATATAAAGGCTTCTGGTTCGAAAGTTCAAGGTCCCCGTATCCGGGGCTGAACCTGCGTGTTACCTGAATGGATTTTTTGACAAGCTGTTTTTCCTGCATTTCCTGCATCCAGTCAAGGCCGTAATCCGCGGTTTCTGACGCCGCCGCGTCAAATATTAAAGCCGTCGATCCGTTTCCGGCACCAACCTCGCCGTCCCTGCGCCGGGTTATTGTTTTTCCGGCGGTGGCGGCCAACAGCAGGGCCCTGGTACACCCCTGAAAAAGGGCGGCCAGACCTTTGCTTTTAAATTCAATGCCCCCTGTAATAACCACGCTTGAATCCGTAACTGATAAAACATTGCAATATGCGTATGCCCCTTTTAATTCGCAAAGTGAAAAGCCCTCTTTTATTGTATTATCAATTGAGCTTAGCTGAGTTTCGGGAACCTGTGTCATACCGTTTTTATAACCCAGCCGGAACAAAACGGACTGAACGGGCGGCCTTGCCTGTATGTTCTCGAAATAAACCACATTATCCGCCAAAAGGTATCTCCCCTGCTGATATTTTCGGGTTCATAAAACATTATTGATTTTATCATAAATAAAAAATTGTTTCTATTTTATAATTTTGAAAAAAACTACCTCAGTAAAGGCAGACCTGCCCCCTCACCCTACCCTCTCCCACAGGGAGAGGGAATAAAATTAAATAAAAGCAAAACGGGGAAAACCCTGTACCGGGCGGAGTTAATTAAAAAAAACCTGATATATTTTTTTTGGACAAAAATATTCCCGCATGGTATTATATAAAAAAATAAACGAGGTGCAAAATGGGTTTTCAGTTCATGACTTTCGTGTATGTTGCAATGGTAATTGTCGGCATATTGCTCGCGGTCCTGATATTTCTCGCTCCCATCAAGTTGTGGTCAATAGACGCCACTTTAAAGTCCATACTTGAGGAACTAAAGAAATCAAACAGATGAAGAGTTGAAAAATCCCCTGACAAACCTGGAAAAATTGTAATTGTCATAAAGCATCGCCATATGGCAGGGCTTTGACATCAACTTAAAAGAAAAAGCCGGATTTAAAGAGGCGTATTCCGCCAGTTTTTTTTCAGTCTCCGGTATTGCCGGGTCGGGATTTCCCGCCGTAAAAAGAACAGGGCATTTTACATTCTTAAGCTCTCCGGCAAGTATCTCCCCGGAACCGCATATTTTCATAACCTTTTCCGTGTCGGAATCAACGGTTTCTTTCCATTTAAAACCGTGGGTTATAAACCATGCGAAAGCCATCAACCCTTTTTTTGACGTTTCCCTGGCGCTTCGTATCATTTCCGCAAGTGAAGGTTCGATGCATGTCCCGAAGAAACCGTCGCATACCGCCTTTTTCACCAGCCCCGGTTCCAGTATGGACAGATTCAGGGCCACTGACGCGCCCGCATCAGTGCCTATAACGAAGGCCGAATCAACGCCGAGCCTTTTTGAAAGAGCCGCGGCCACTCGCGCGTTCTCGACCCAGTAATTATCCGGTATCGGGCCGGCCTTTTTTGATTTCCCGCAGCCGATGTAATCAAAGGTATATACCCTGTAATGCTTTTCATAAAACCTTGATATTTCCTTTAAAAACATCCTGGAAGACATTGCCCCCGCGTGAAGCATAAGCAGGAACGGCCCTTTTTTTCCGTATGTGTTGAAATAAACCTTTTTCCCGCCGTAATCAAAATAAGGCAACTTATTTATCCTTCATTTCAAAAAATTTCTGCGATTCCGATGATACAAAATCCGAGGTATTGTTCGAGAGCATCATTTCAATGGTGGAAATATTGTGCAGGGGCATCTCGGAGACGACTTTCATCGCCGGGAATGTTTCTTTGACTTTCGCCACGGCTCCGGCATAGCTGTCGCTGTAAATGAAGGAAACCGGGATTGCCACGCTTTTCGCGTCGACAGCGCCGAGCTCCTCCGAAATAAAGTCATTGCTCCACAGGTCGTTTAAATCCCTTAAAAACGCTATCGGCACCACCATGGAAAAAAGAGGCAGAGGCTGCATGAACGCCTGCCTGAAATCCCCGAACGTATATTCGCTGTTGGAGTAGCTTAAATCCAGGTCGGGATGGTTCCTGTCATTCAATACGCGAGTCAGCAGTTCCTTATTGGTCATTACCCCGTCATAACCCATCTTTTTTGTAAATCTTGATTCTGCGTCCGGCTTGAGCACCACCATGTCGCAAAGTGTCTTGACCCTTAAAAAATAGCCGAAGCTTTTCGCGGCAAATTCACCCGCGGCAAGCTGCCCGTTGTAATAATCAACATTCTTTTTATAGATATCCTTTGTCCCGTCAACCTCTGGAAATGTCGGGTTTATAACTATGATGCCTTTTATATATTTATTATATTTATCCGTAGAAGAAAGCACAGCCATAAGAGTATCAAAACCGTCGCCCCACGTAAATATGACGTTCTTGTCCTCTTTAAGGACGATATAATCGAGCATCTTGGTCATGTCATCCATATATTCCTTCATTCCCCAGCCCTGAATGACCTTCATTGTGTTTTTTTCCGGCCTGTAAAATGGTATGTTGTTGTTGCGGTTTACCACAACTCCGCACTGATAGCCGGACTTTATGAGTTTGTTCATTGCCTTGTAATTCCACCCGGCCCCGATCTCCGAACCCGGAATGAAAATCACGCTTCCCTTTTTGGACCCCTCCTGCTTGAACTTGAAATATTTGTTCTTGGGAAAAACAATGTTTTTACCGTAATCGTCATTGGCGCCTATTTTTGTTATGGTAAAGGCCCTGTCCCTGCCCTTGCCGTTTACCCATCCCACCATATCTATGAATTCGCCGAAAGTGGTGTTCCTGTACAAAACAAACCTGTCAAGATTGTAACGGTTTGTTTTAAGGCTGTTAAATCCGTCATTTACGCCAAATATAAGCGAGTAATACTTTTTGGCGTATTTTTCCACCCTTTTGTTTAGCATTCCATAAGGGTAGGCAAATGTAGTAAGACTGGTCCCGAGCCAGTCCTCAAGCTTTAATTTTGACTCGACAATTTCATGATAAAGCCCCTTATCTGTCTGTTTGGTCAATACCGGATGAGTGTAGCTATGGCACCCGAAATTCAGGTATTTACACTGCATGACGGATTTAAGGTCGTCCGGGTTCAAGTAATCTTTGACCCCGGGATGAATTACAAGCGGATATAGATAAAGCGTCACAGGAACCTCAAGCCGGTCAAGTATGGGTATCAAAGTGACATCACTTTTCCATCCGTCGTCCACGGTTAAAAGTATGCTTCCCCCGATTGCCGCCTTTGCGTTATATGAAGCCGCGAGCGCGTCAGGGGTGATTACGGGGATATTCAGTGATTTAACATACTCAACATCCCATTCAAAAACCTCGGGAAGCGTTGAATATATGTCCTCCATGGAATAATTGAATTTATGGAAGCAGAAGGTAACATTATCGGCATATACTGCTGAAACGGCGGAAAGAAAAGCCGCCAGCATTATAACAAACTTTAACATTGAACTTTTCATTGTCACCTCGTGTTTGTCTTGATATGCTTGTTTATTTTAAGGATTTCCATGAAAATAGCAAGGATAATTTAATTGTTAACTTTTGCTTATTTTTGTATAATCACATGTATCTAAAACCAATTTGAAAGGCCCTTAAATGACAGAAAAAAAGAAATTCAAATGGCCCCTGCTTCTCAGGGCATTAAACCACAGGAACTTCCGCCTCTTTTTTATGGGCCAGGGTATATCCCTAATCGGCACATGGCTGCAGACAACAGCCCTAAGCTGGCTCGTTTACCGCCTCACAGGTTCAGCGCTTTTGCTGGGCGTTGTCGGATTCGCTTCCCAGCTGCCTTCGATATTCCTATCCCCTTTTGCCGGGGTTCTCTCCGACAGGTGGAGGAAGCGCGATATGCTCATCGCCACACAATCGCTTGCCCTTTTACAGGCCTCAATCATCGCTGTGCTTGTGCTTACAAAAACGGTCCAGACGTGGCACATAATCGCAATGGCTCTTTTTATCGGGGTAATTAACAGTTTCGACGTCCCGGCGCGCCAGTCGTTCATGATGGAAATGATCGAGGATAAAAACGACATAAGCAACGCGCTTGCAATCAACTCCGCAATGTTCAACTCGGCAAGGCTGATCGGCCCGACAATAGCGGGCATATTGATTGCGGTCGTGGGTGAAGGCATGTGTTTTGTCCTTAATGCCGTAAGCTTTATCGCCGTAATTTATGCCCTGATAATCATGAATGTAAAGCCCCGCGCTTCAGGCCGCAAAAATGAACGCGTAATGGACGAGTTAATAACAGGCTTTAAATATGTCGCAGGCTCGCGTCCTATAAGGATTATTCTGCTAAATCTGGGTCTGGCGAGCCTTGTGGGAATGCCCTATATGACCCTGATGCCGGTTTTTGCAAAGAATGTTTATCACGGCGGGGCGCATACAATGGGATTTTTAATGTCCGCCGCCGGCGCGGGCGCGCTCTGCGGCGCGGTTTATCTGGCCTCGCGTAAAAATGTCCTCGGGCTGGGGCGCCACATCTATTTAGCCGGCGCGGTCTTTGGCGCGGCAATGATAGGCTTCGCGCTCTCTCCCGTTCTCTGGATTGCCCTAATAATGCTTTTCACTGCGGGAGCCGGGATGATAATACTCACCGCATCAAGCAACACCATACTTCAGACAATAAGCGAAGAGGACAAACGCGGAAGGGTCATGAGTTTTTACGCCATTGCCTTTCTCGGGGTTTCCACTTTCGGCAACCTGCTTTACGGCTGGCTCGCCGGAATAATCGGCGGAAGCAAAACAGTGGCAATCGGAGGTTTTTTTGTCATAGCCGGGGCTGTTGTGTTTTTCCTTGAAATGCCCGTGCTTAGAATGCACATAAGGCCGATATACATCAAAAACGGCATAATTAAGGAATTGGAGACCGGCCTGCAGGCGGCAACCGAACCCGTTGAAACTCCGGTAAAACCATAGCCTGAAAATTTTTACTTATTTTTTGAATACCCCTTTGACCTGACTATTCTTTTTCCTGCCGCCATGGCTATCCCGGCCGTGCAGGCGGCGCATTTCCCGTATTCCTCTGATATACATATCTTGTTGTCGTAAAGCTTGTAACTTTCCCTGTACTTTGAAGGGGTGAAATTGGGCATAATCACATTCGCCCCTATTTTTAGCGCCTGCTGCCTGCCGTCGGGAGTTATCGTTCCCATTGCCGTGGTTGCGGGAAGGTTGGATTTTGGCAGTATCAGCCTGATTAATGCCAGCACCTTTAATGTTGGAAAAATATCACTGTTTTTAAAATCCTTCAAAACCGTATCCTCATGGGCGAGAAAAGGGCCGATACCGACCATGGCCGGATTTAATTCCTTAAAAAATAAAAGGTCATTTGCGATTGATTCCAGCCTCTGTTCCGGCAGACCGACCATAATACCCGTCCCGACCTCAAAACCCAGCTTACCGAGGTTATAAAGGCACTTTTTACGGTATTGCAGATCGTCGTCCGGATGCAGTTTTTTGAAAAGCGCCGGGTCCGTTGTTTCAATGCGCATCAGATACCTGTCCGCACCGGCTTTAAGAAATTCCCTGTAAACTGAAGGCTCCCTTTCGCCCACAGAAAGGGTTATGGCCATATTCAGCTCTTTTTTAATACGTCTGACAATTTCTATGAGTGTTTTATCATACCCGGGATCCTCGCCGGACTGCAGAACAACAGTCAGCGCCCCGTTCTTTTTCATAAAAGCCGCCGAATCAAGCATCTCTTCAGGCGTGAGCCTGTAACGGGGTGTTTTTTTATTTGCCCTGTTAATGCCGCAGTAAAGGCACCCTTTGCGGCAATAGTTTGAGAATTCAATAATGCCGCGGACAAACACGCGATTGCCGAAATGTTTTTTACAGAGCCTGACGGATTCGTCAAATACGGGCTTAAAATCCTCCCTTGTCGGCAGGGAAAGCAGGTATGTAAGGTTTTCAACCGAGGGTTTTCCGGCGGTTATCTCAGTAATACATTCTTTAATACATTCTTTTGTTTTGTTTTTCATTGTTATTCCTTTTAGTGCCTTGTTTTAGCCGCAGCAAGCAGCGGCTCTACGGTTTTTTGTTAAGGCGGGCCGCCATCATTCGACAAGCTCATGATCCTGAGTTTATCGAAGGACATGGGGAGGCCCCTACAAAAACATTCCTGCCTATTTACAGTATACCTTGCACTTCCGCGAAGGGCGCCAGCACCCTGTTTGCGACTCCCTGGACGTAGGATATCAGCACCCCGTAATTGGTTATGGGTATGTTCAGGTCCGCCGAATCCTTCATTCTGGAAAGCATCTCCTGCCGGTTTATCATGCATCCGCCGCAGGCTACTATAAGTTTATATTTGCTCAAATCCCGGCTTACATACGGCCCGGCATTGGTCTCAAATTCAAGGTTCTTTCCGGTATACTGCCTGAGCCATCTTGGTATCTTTACCCTGCCGATATCGTCTGCCTGGGCATGGTGGGTGCATGCTTCCATTATGAGAACCTTGTCCCCGTTCTTTAAGTTATCCACAGCCTTAACCCCCCTGACAAGTTCTGCCAGGTCACCCTTTAGACGTGAAAAAAGGATGGAAAAAGTGGTCAGTTTTATCCCCTCGGCCACGTCGCCTGCTACCTTTAAAACTACCTGAGAATCACACACGATCAGGTCGGGTTTTTGCCCTAAAGTTTTTAGCGTATATTGCAGTTCGCGCTCCTTTACCGTTACGGCAATAGCGTCATTATCCAGTATGTCCCTGATGACCTGAACCTGGGGTAAAATCAGCCTGCCCTTCGGAGCTCCGAGGTCTATCGGCACAACAAGAACAACCACCTTGCCCTGGCCGATAAGGTCGCCTAATATAGTTGAGTTTTCCACAGTGATTTTTGAACAAAGTTCGACTATTTTTTGCCTGGTTTCGTCAATATTCAGCCCTGTTGTAGAACTTAAAGAAAATGTATTTATTTGCCTTTCTTTAAATGATTTTTCTTTTTCTTCATCCTTTGCTTCAATATCAATTTTATTGAACAAAACAATGAATTGTTTGCCTGAAGCGTTGAACTCATTTATGATATCTTCTTCGAGTTTTCCACATGTGGAATAGGTGGTGATAATGACCCCGAAGTTAACTTTTTTCAACACTTCCCTTGACCTGGCAACCCGCTTTTCCCCGAGCTCCCCGGAGTCATCAAGGCCGGCGGTATCATAGACAAGAACAGGGCCCAACCCGCGTATTTCCACAGCCTTGGAAACAGGGTCTGTGGTGGTTCCCGGAGTGTCGGAAACTATGGCAATATTTTGCCCGGTAAGGGCATTTATGAAGGAAGATTTCCCGGCATTTCGCCTGCCGAAAATCCCAATTTGAAGACGGTTACCTGAAGGCGTTTCATTCATGTGGATAACTCCTTTTTGCGAAGTATTAAGTTGAATGTTCCTGAAAAAAGTCTACTTTCTCCTATCTACTATCTGTACGCTCCTGCTTTACAAAGCCAAGCATCCTGATTTTTTCCGGCTTTACAAGATCGTCGTATTTTTCACCGCTTAAAACTCCGCTATCCGAGAGCACCTCACGCGGTGATTTTCCGCTTTTTTTAACTTCAAGCGCGGCCGCAGATGCCATGTCATGTCCTATTACCGTGGCAAGGTAGGTCAATATTGCCACCGAGTCATGGAGGTTGAATTTTATCTTTTCCAGGTTTAATTTCAAACCCCTCACCAGTTTTTGGTCCATTGCCGATACCGCCTCTTCCATGAGCCTGAGATTTTTTAAAGAGAGGTGCGCTATAAGGGGTGCGTTCTGGTTCAGGTCAAGGTTGCCCGTGGCCGCTGCCATGGCTATTGCGCCGTCATTTGCCAGCACCTGTATGGAAGACTGTATGCAGAATTCCGGTATAACCGGGTTGATTTTTCCGGCCATTATCGACGAACCCTCCTGAAGCGCAGGGAGAATGAATTCGCCTATTCCGCCCTCGGGCCCGGAAGCCGAAAGCCTCAAATCGCCGCATATTTTCATCACATTTACCGCAAGAGCCTTCACCATTCCCATCACTTCCACTATCTGGTCAAAATTCTGGGTTGCGTCCACAAGGTTTTCGGCCCTTGAAAGCTGGATCCCGGTTATGGTTTTCAAATGCTGCCAGACGCTGAAAATATATTCCCTGGACGCACCGAACCCCGTTCCAAGCGCGGTGCCGCCAAGGTTTACTGTTTTAATACGCTCTTCCGATTTAAAAATCCTCCATCTGTCGCGGCCAATGGCCTCGCTGTATGCCGAAAACTGCATTCCGACGGTTATAGGCAGGGCGTCCATGAGTTCTGTCCTGCCAAGCCTTACCACGTCGGCGAATTCCTTTTCCCCTGCTTGAAAAGCCTCCTGAAGCGAAATAAGGGGTTTCTCAAGCGACTTCAGGCGCAGCATCATTGCCACGCGCAGGGCCGTCGGAAAAGTGTCGTTGGTTGACTGGTGCATATTTACATGGTCAAGGGGATTGATATAATCATATTCCCCCTTGCTTCTGCCTGATAATTCAAGGGACCTGTTTGCTATGACCTCGTTGATGTTCATATTAACGGATGTTCCGGCTCCGCCGCACAGCGGGTTTACGCATATATCGGTGTAATCACCCGATGAAATAAGCGCATCAATAGCCTTTAGAATGGCCGCGCCCCGTGTTTCGTCAATGGATTTTATCCCGATATTGGCCATGCATGCGGCTTTTTTTACATACAGATAAGCTTTTACAAATATTGGATCAATGGATTCCGCTGCGGCCCCGAAATTTTCAAGGGCCCTGGCCGTATGTATCCCGTAATATTTATTGTCCGGTATGGATTTTTCACCGAGCGAATCGCGTTCTGTCCTCATTAAAAGTAAAGGTCCCTTTCGCCATTTTTTATCCTGGCAAGATAGGCATCGACATTTTTTGCCATGGTTTCCGAATAATTTGCCCTGACAAACTTTACGTAATCCGAGAGGAGTTTGTCGCCTTTAACTTTTACCGCCGGCGAGGCATAATCAAGCAGGTATTCCTCAAAGGTCAACACGGCATTGGGTATGCATAGGTTCTTTATATTACCGCTCTTTGCCAGTTCCATAAACTCGCATCCCACCCTGCCGCACCTGTAATCAGCGGTGCAAAAAGAAGGTATATACCCCTCGTCCACAAGCTCCGAGATGCAGTCGTCAAGCGAACGGTTGTCAGAAAGCTGAAACTGTTCCTTTGACGCGTCCCTGCCCTTCTGGTAGCCGCCAATGGCTATGTTTGACCCTGCATCTATCTGCGAAACCCCGAGTTTTATCAGTTCGTGCCTCAATTCGGGAGTCTCGCGCGCGGTCAGTATGAGTCCGGTATACGGCACGGAAAGCCTTAAAATCGCTATTATCTTTCTCATATCATCATCTGTCACCTTGTACTTGTTTTTGGTGTAAAACGGGGTGTTTAACGCGGGATTTAACCTGGGGAAAGATATGGTATGCGAACCAACTCCAAATTCCCTGTCCATATCGGCGGCATGGTACAAAAGCCCCATAACCTCAAATCTCCAGTCATATATACCGAACAGCGCCCCAATTGCCACGTCGGAAATACCCGCTTCCTGTGCGCGGTGCTGTGAAAAAAGCCTCCAGTTGAATATGCTTTTAATATTATCCGTCCCGTGAAGCTGTCTGTATCTGGACTTGCTGTAAGTTTCCTGAAAAACCTGGTATGTGCCTATCCCCGCCGCCTTTACTGTTTTGTATTCTTCGACAAACAGCGGCGCGGCGTTTATGTTTATCCTTCTTATTTCTCCCCTGCCGTTCTTCTCTGAATAAATAACATTCATGGAATGCGCGATATAATCCGCGTCGTTTTCAGGGCCTTCGCCGTAAACCGCGACTATCCTTTTCTGTCCCGCGCCGGTTATTGCCCTTATTTCAGCCCTGAGTTCGTCATCTGTAAGCCCCTGATGTTTTATTTCCTTGTTTGAACTCCTGTAACCGCAATAAACACAGTCGTTCACGCATTCATCGGAGATATAAAGCGGGGCAAAAAGGACTATCCTGTTGCCGTAAACGGAAAGCTTGACCTCCATGGCAGTCTTAAATATTTCTTCCCATGTCTGTTTATCCTCGATATTCATAAGGTAGGCAGCCTCTTCCGGCGACAGCCCTTTCAGTGATTTTGATTTTGCCAGAAGTTCGGCGATTTTTACCCTGTCAAGTATTGAAGGTGCGGCGATAAGTTTTTCTATGAGGGCATCGTCGATAAAATCCACTCTTTTATCCTTTTCAAGATACCTGTTCACCTGTTCAATGCGTTCCTGTTTCCACGAAAGCTGTTTTTGAGTAAGCATGTAAATCACGACCTTTTTATATTATTTTCATGCAAGTGCATTGTATTGATTACATTTTACATCATTTTTCGCTGAATTTCAATTGTTTAAATAATAGCGGTTTGGTGGGATATTGGATGGTTTGTCACCTGCCCGGCGTTTAATGCGCCGGGCAGGCATTTGCTTATTTCAAATCAAATAATACTTATTTGTAATAGAGAGGCCTTGCCTTGTAGTGGTTATGCAGAAGTTTATGCGCCTTGTGTGAAAGCGGTTTTTCAAGGAAATTCTGGTAGAGCTTCTGAACGTCGGGATTTTCATGCGACAGCCTGAGTTGCGACTGGGCATCGTCCCTGTACATGCCCTCGGTCCTGGTTTTTCTTACCGCATTGGTAACCCGGTAAGGCTGTCCACCGCCGGCGATGCATCCGCCCTCGCAAGCCATGACCTCGATAAAGTCATACGGCATGGGAGCGCCGGCTTTTTTTGCGGCGCGCAGTTCGTCCATTACGGTGCGCACATTTCCCGTGCCATGGGCAACGGCAACGCGTATCTTTGTTCCGTCGGCGTCAATAACGCCGCTTTTTACGCCGGTCAATCCCCTTACAACCTCAACGTTCAGGTTCTCCAGGTTCCTTTTTGTCAGAAGAAAATAAGCGGTCCTGATTGCGGCTTCCATGACCCCGCCGGTGGCGCCAAAAATTGTGCCAGCTCCGGTATATGTGCCGAGTATCGAATCCGCCTCCTCGTCCTCAAGTTCAAGCATCTTGATACCGCTTGATTTTATCATCCTGACAAGCTCCCTTGTCGTGATGGAAACATCCACATCCTGGAAGCCGGATGAGCTCATGTCCTCGGTCCTTGATACTTCATATTTTTTCGCGGTACACGGCATTACCGAGACGACAAACATCTTTGACGGGTCAATTCCGGCCTTCTGCGCGTAATATGTCTTCGCGAGCGCACCGACCATTTCATGGGGTGATTTTGCCGTGGAAAAATGTTCGATAAGGTCCGGATAATATTTTTCAAGGAAATCAACCCACGCCGGGCAGCAGCTCGTAATAAGGGGCATCGCTCCGTTGCCTGTCTTGATCCTTTCAAGAAGTTCCGTACCCTCTTCCATTATGGTGAGGTCGGCGCCGAAATTTGTGTCAAAAACAGCCTTGAATCCCAGCCTCCTGAAAAGCGCGTAAAGTTTCTTGGTCAAAATTGTTCCGGAAGGAAGGCCGAAAGCCTCGCCGATTGCCACCCTGACAGCCGGAGCTATCTGCACTATCGGGTAAATATCGGGATTGCCGAGCGCGTCCCAGACTTTGGTTACTTCGCTGAATTCCACAAGCGCTCCAACCGGGCAATGCGCCGAGCACTGTCCGCACTTGATGCACGGGGAATCGGCGAGCGAAATGTCTCCGGCCGGCGCTATCCTGGACTCAAATCCCCTGTCGAGGAACTCAAGGGCGTAGACTTTCTGTATGTTCTGGCATACTTCCACGCAGCGTCCGCAGTGGATGCATTTGATAGGGTCAAGCACTATTGCCTTTGTTGATGTGTCCTTTGGAATATCCTGCAGCATTTCCTTGTACGGCCTTGACCTGATGCCGAATTCCTCGGCAAGGGTCTGCAGTTCGCAGTCGCCGTTTCTAAGGCATGTCAGGCATGCGAAAGGATGTGATGAGAGGATCAAATCCAGAACATTTTTCCTTACCTGGTAGAGCTCGCCGTCGTGGGTAGTTATCTCCATATTTGGCTCGACGTAGGTGCAGCAGGCGCGCAGAAGCTTTCTGTTGTTTTTCGCCTTTACCACGCATATGCCGCATGACGCCGTGGCCGGCAGGTCGTCGTGTTTGCACAATGTGGGAATCTTTATGTGCGCGAGCCTTGCCGCCTCGAGTATTGTCATGCCGGAGTCCACCTGATATTCCTTGCCGTTAATCTTCATGCTTATCATTTTTCCGGTCGTTTTTGTTATATACATGTTTGTTATCCTCTCTTTACGGCGTCAAACTTGCAGACGTTGTAACACTCGCCGCATTTTATGCAAAGCTTTTTATCTATTACATAGGGTTTCCGTTTTTCGCCCGAGATGCATTTCACAGGGCACCTGATGGCGCAGAGGCCGCAGCCTATGCATTTTTCCGTTATTATTGTGTACTCGACAAGGTCGCGGCATTTGCCGGTCATGCACTTTTTATCCGTAATATGCTCCATATATTCATCCTCAAAATATGTCAGCGCGGATATGACCGGGTTCGGCGTTGTCTGTCCCAGGGCGCAGAGCGACGCTTTCTGCATCGCGATGGATATCGACCTTATCTTTGTTATATCCTCGAGTTCGCCTTTTCCCTTTGATATTTTTTCAAGCAGTTCAAGTATCTGCTTTCCGCCTATCCTGCACGGCGAACACTTTCCGCAGGACTCGTCCACGGAAAACTGCAGGTAAAACTTGTTCAC
>PLPI01000068.1 GCA_003159495.1 candidate division FCPU426 bacterium
AACCCCGCTGCCGCCAGCAAGCCGTGAAAATATCCGGAATTTGATATTAACCGCGCCCCCATATCTTTTTCTTCCCTGATTATTTCAAGCGCCTTTAACGCGCCGCCTGTCACAGCCGGGGGCAGGGATGTCGAAAATATAAACGGCCTTGCCGTGTTTATGAGAAGTTTTTTTACAGTATCGGAACATACGGCAAACCCGCCGTATCCGCCGAAGGCCTTGCTGAAAGTTCCGGTTATAAGGTCTGCTTTAACATTTTTCATGGCGCATATGCCCCTGCCGCCGCCGAAAACCCCGATGGCATGCGCCTCATCCACCATCAAAAATGCCCCGTATTTATCCGCGAGTTCCCTGAGCTTTTTAACCGGGGCAAAATCGCCGTCCATGCTGAAAACAGAATCCACTATTATAAATTTATTCCCGCCAGCCGCCTTTAACATTTCTTCCAGAGCGGCCATGTCATTATGGGCAAACCTTTTCCACGACGCCCTGCTTAAAAGGATGCCGTCGATAAGGCTTGCGTGGTCGAGCCTGTCAAAAAACACACTGTCGCCCCGGCCCGCAAGCGATGAAATAACCCCCAGGTTTGCCAGAAACCCGCTGCCAAACACTACAGCCGCCCCGTCGCCGAACCATTGTGCAAGGGCGTTTTCAAGTTCTCCGTGGAGCGGCAGGGTGCCGCACATCAGCCTTGACCCGCCTGAACCGGCGCCGTACTTTTCAACCGCGGCAATGGAAGCTTTTTTTACCCTTTCATCACACGCAAGGTTAAGGTAATCATTGGATGAAAAATTCAGGTAATCCCTGCCGTCAATCGTGAACTTTCCGCCCGGAGAAGGCAGTGAAAAAACCTCGCGGCTAAGACCCTTTGCCGATATTTCGGAGAGCCTGCCCTCAAAATCATTCATTCCACACCCTCTATCTCGGCCTCAAACCCCATATCTTTTATCATCTGAAATCCCTCGCCCGCGGGCTGGCCGCCCGTGGTTAAATATCCCGAGACAAATATAGAGTTCACCGCGTAAAGCGCGAGCCCCTGCATGGACCTTAAATGGTATTCCCTGCCGCCCGCGGCGCGTATATCCGAATCCGGATTTGAAAAACGCGCAAGGCACAGCGCCTTAAGGCAGTAATGCGGCGTGAGCTTTTCACCCTTTTTTTCAAGCGGGGTGCCCCTGACCGGTATATAAAAATTCACGGGTATTGAGTCCGGCCTTAACTTTTTCAGTTCCATAAAAAGTTCAGCAGCGCCTTGTTTTCCCTCACCGAGCCCTATTATGCCGCCGGAACATATTTCAAGCCCCGCTTCCCGGCATGTTTTAATATTCTGAACCCTCTCGTCCCATGTGTGTGTGGTGCATATATTCGCGTAAAAATTCTTTTCCGTGTTCAGATTGTGGTTTATCCTGTCGAGCCCGGCTTTTTTTAATTTATCCGCCTGGGCTGGTTTCAAAAATCCCATGGAACAGCACAGGCTTATATCCGCCTCTTTTTTAACGGCTCTTATACTTTCGGCCAGTTTTTCAATAAGGCCGTCGTCGTATCTAATGCCGCTTAAGGCCATGCAGAAACGCGAAGCGCCGCTTTTTTTTGCGCTGACCGCCCCCGCCACAAGCTCTGCTGCCGGGCGCAGCGGAAATTCTTTTATATCCGCCTCTGACACGCCTGACTGTGTGCAGTATCCGCAGTTTTCAGAACACATCCCGGATTTCGCGTTGAGCAGCATCTGCACCTGGACCCTGTTGCCGAAATATTTTTTCCTAACCCTGTAAGCCGCGTCGAGAATCTCCAGTATTCCCTCATCGGGATAATCGAGCACTTCCATGCACTCCTGCTTTGTAAGTTCATCCCCTCTCAGGGATTTTTCCGTTATTGTTTCAATGCTCAAGTCGTATTCCTCCGGTAATTATACTATAATTTCCCCATTTCATTCGCGTATGCCGCCCAGAAAGGGTCTATCCGCGGATGATTGAGGGGTTTTTCCACGCCTTTATCGACAACATTTATGCCTTCTGACTCGTCCACGACCGTTCCCACGACCGAGGAGTCTATATTATTGTCCTTTAATTTTTTCACTATCTTTTCCGCCTTTTCAGGCCTTGCAGTTATCAAAAGCGTCCCTTCGCTTATGGACGAATACGGGTCGATGTTATAATATTCGCACAGTGTTTTAACCTCGGGAAGTATTATTATATTTTCCTTTATTATCTTCATTCCGGCGTTCGAGGCCTTCGCTATCTCATATAGCCCGCCCCAGACACCGCATTCCGTGGCGTCGTGCATTGATGTCACGCCGTTGTCACGCACGCCGACAGAGGCCGCGATGAGCGCGTCGTCCACCACCGACATTTTGTAAAATATGTCCGACGCCTTTTTTGAAAATTCCGCGCCGAATTGAGCCGCTATCTTTTTTTCAAATGTCACGGCAAAGAGCCCGGCGGCCTCGATTGCCGCCCCTTTTGTAACTATTATTTTGTCCCCGGGCCTGGCCCCCTTCGGGGTCACATATTTTGATTTTTCCCCTATGGCGATAACGGTCGCGCCGCCCACCATGGGATAATGGCATCCCTCGTATTTCGCCGTATGTCCGCTGATGATTGCTATCCCCATCCTCCCGCACTCTGAGGATATTACGCGCCACATGGCGTTGAGCTCCTCTTTTTTTATGGAAAGCGGCAGGTTCAAATCTATGGTAAGGTACGAGGGTTTCAGCCCCGATGTTACAACATCGGATACCAGTATATGGAGGGCAAACCACGCCGCGCGCTCAAAGCCGTATTCCGGGACGATAAAAACCGGGTCCGTGGTGGTGGCCATAACTTTGCCGCCGCCGATATCGACAATGGCGATATCCACGCCGTGCTGCGGCCCGACAAGCACCTTCGGGTCCTTTTTTCCCAGCGACGGGTATATCATCTCGTCAAAGATGTCAGGCGAGATCTTTCCGATTTCCGGCAGTTCAGACATGATAAAACCTCCCGATAAAATAAAAAAGCCTTCTTCCCTGTGTTAGGTCCGGGCCGAAGGCGTCGTAAAAATCACATTTTAAAAAACTCGCTTAAAATGTTTTCTTTTTCCTACGCCGGCATTATCCGGATCAGGTTCTTCGGGTATATTCTCAGACCGTTTTTCCCACGGCCACCCCGCTGTAACTTGCCTTAAATAATATCATCAAACCGCAGTTTGTCAAATTTTATTTTTAACTTTCAGATTTCCGGCCCTTCGCCTTTTACATAAGAACGTTCCTTCAATACCTGCCCTTTTTTGTTATATGTCTTTATTGTGACCAGATAGCCCTCGTCGTAAATATGCTCTTCCTTGAGGGTTTTATCGACATAATACTGAACAACCCCGTCTATTGTTTCGCCGTATTTTTTTATCGACCCGTCCGCGCCGTGTATCCATCTGGCGATTTCCCTGCCGGTCTTGTAAAAAACCTCGGTCTCGCCCGTGGTTATGGAGACCAACTCCGCGAATATCTTGTCCGTAAGAAGCTTTCCGTTCTCCGCGAATGTCTTGAGCCTGATAATGGAATCGTTGGTGAATTTACCCTCTTTCCAGACCGACCCGGAAGGGTAATAAAGCCTGTATGGGCCGTTTTTAAGGCTGTTCACGTAATGTTTTTCCACCATTTTTTCGCCGGTTTCATAATATTCAGTGACATCCCCGTCGGGAATATCGCCGAAAAGTTCATAACGTTTCAGAACGCCGGCATTGTTTAGCACCTCAATGCCGTAAACTTCCATGCCCGATTTTGTCTTGACGGCCTTGTCGTCGATAAAAAAATTGAGTTTGTAAGTGGTATTGCCTTCCTTATCCGTGCCGAGTATGGCGGTTTTCTGTATCATGTTCAAATTGAGCTTTTTTGCGGCTTCTTTTTCTGCCATAAAAACCTCCCCAGGCTGTTATATAATTGCTTTATTATACTACAAAAAATCCGTATATAAAACTAAAAACAAGGGTTTCCACCGCGCCCTTTTGTAATATACTTTTTTCACGCCAGGTGTTATCAGGGTTTATGACAATAAACAAAATCACGGAACAATTTTAAATACTATATCCCAGCAATATTGATACAACATTATAAAAAGGTATTGTAATTAAATTGCCTGATACTGTCGCGATATCCGGACCCAATATCCACCAATCTCCTCTTGCTTCAAT
This sequence comes from candidate division FCPU426 bacterium, assembly GCA_003159495.1. GTDB lineage: Bacteria > Oederibacteriota > PGYV01 > PGYV01 > Palsa-1178 > Bog-1181. The sequence continues at coordinate 4,165 of PLPI01000068.1, forward strand.
GCTTATTTTGTTTCCGTTTGGAAGGGTATATTCAGCGCCAATGCCTGTAACTATCGTGCCCCTTGTTGCGGACCAGCTTAAATTGTTTGTATTCGAAAAAATATTATTTCTTGTGGCCAACTGAAATTCAATGGCAGGTCCTATTGTTATAAAAGGTTTAATGTCGGCGTTTGACATAAAATTTGATTTTATTAATAATGGTATTTGCAAATAATGATACGTTGTTACAATGTTCGGATATGAAATTTGCCCGAGTGGATCAAATATTGCAATGCCGGTTTCATCATTAGTCAGCATAAAATAATTTATTTCAAACTGCATTGAAAAATCCGGACTAAAACTGTATCCTCCATTTATACCGCCTGCAAACCCTACCCTAGGGTCTGATGTTAAACCAAAACCGGTATTGCTGATTAAAGGTGTGTCGATTCCGGCTTTTATACCATAATAAAACCCGCCTGCATCATTTGAAGCCTTTATGAACGAAGCAAAACATAGAACGATTGCAAAAAATACTATCCTTTTTTTCATAATTTCCCTCCTGAATTTTTATTCTTTCTCCTGCTATTTAAATTTTAAAAATTTATCATTCTGCGTTCCGTATGAGCGCCATGCTCTTTTTGGCACTTTTTTTTGCCAATCCAGCAAAAATATAATGAATCTCCCCGTGGCAAGCCGCAGGGAATTGCAAGTTAAATTTTTTAACGTTTAGAAATCGATACAGTTATTATCTTATCTATAACATATCTCACATGTATTTTCGGTTTAATTGAATTTGTTTGTGGATCATATTTTGGAACTTGATATGATACTTTATAAAAATAACAAATAAAATCAATATAATTATATTTCGTTTTAGTATTCCACGATACGCCTCCATACAATAAATAATTACCGTTGCCAATTCCACCGGAAGATTTATATCTCATTTCTGTTATTTGCTTATCTCCTCCACGATCTAAATATCCCTCAACTTCTATTACCTTTCCATCGTATTTATCCCTGTTTGCGTATAGGTCCGCCAGCGAAACATGTATATCCTGCCCCAATGAATGCTTTCTTTGCATGAAATTATTGGGGGTTTTTATCAAAGCTGCTTTTGTAATATATGGCGCAAAAAAAATATCACTTATTGTATCTTTCCCGCCGGCATGTGTATTTAATCTGTAGTTTCCAACAGCTCTTATTTGTGCATAATAGTCCTGCCCCGGCTCCAGGTCGGATAATTCTACGTCGGTTGGCGCCTGGTTAAAATAATAAACATGGCGTTGAATCCCGTTTTGAAACATGGACTCTTCGATTTTTTCCTGCTCTTCCGGCCTGCCTTTTGTAACAACATAAAGATATCCAAAAGTCTGTTGCTTTAATAATTCCCCCATTTTAGAAAACTTTTGGGGATCAATTGCTGGTGGCTGTCCATTGAATTTCACTCTATTATTATTGATATCTATCTGTAGGTCTCCAGTCCCCGGTGTATTAACCAGTGCAGGCGTTGGTGTATCAGCGTATCTCATTCGCCCTGCAGAAAAATTTACCCACGAACCATCTCTAGGAACTGAAGTAACTGGCGTATAAGACGATGCTAAAGTGTTTTGGTTTTGTGGTTGAACTATATTTTTTGTCTGCGACAAAAGAGTTGGTGTAGGTGTTACTGACAGGTTTGTTGTATTTGCACCAAAGAGAAGAAAATTTGAAGTAAATACCATTATTATAATCAATAAAATTTTAATTTTCATTTGTTGCCCCGGCGACAGACTCTCCATTTTTATCTAATTCTAAATATAAGAGGGTGCTTGGATTTGTGCTAATACTTATATTAATAGTACCTGGATAATTTGTATAAAAGGGACCTATGTACTCAGTAAGACCTGTGGCCATACCATAATATGGTTCATCATCATCAAGCGAAGCAGAATGACATATGCTTGAAAAACAAACAAGCAATATGGTTATAATCATAGTTGATTT
>PLPI01000096.1 GCA_003159495.1 candidate division FCPU426 bacterium
GCGTCGATGTCTGCGTCGCCGTACTGGTCATGCTCTGCGTGCTCGTTGCGGTCCAGCTTGCTGTCTGCGTCGCAGTAGGGCTGAATGTCAGAGTTTGTGAGCTTGTGACCGAATAAGTAAATGTCGGCGAATTTATCTGCTGTGTCGATGTGAATGTCGGTGTAAATGACCTGGTATTGGTTGCCGTTATAGTAAAAGTTGGTGTAAATGTCGGCGAGCTTATCTGCTGTGTTGATGTAAAAGTCGGGGTAAACGACCTGGTAAAAGTCGGTGAGGCCGTGCGTGTTGCCGTGAAAGTCGGCGTCCTGCTTGGAGTATATGTCGGCGTAAATGTCGGTGTGCCCGCCGCGGGAATATCGCCATAAATAATTCCCCTTCCCTCAAACGATATATAACACCTGCCGTAAGTGCGCTGGTCCCCTGTTATGCAGTGCATGGTTCCATACTGGTGGGTATTATCGTTAATGCGCGTCCATGTCAAACCTTCATCGTCCGACCTGTAAAAACCTTCCTGTCCCGAAATAATTCCCCATATATATATGGATGGATAAGTATTCAGGGCCTTTCCAAATCCGGCGAGATAGGCTTCAGTGACAGTCCCGATTTTCGTTGCAGTTGCGCCGGAATCCGTTGAGTGATAAAGCCCGTTTGAACCGCAGGTTATCCAGAGGTCTCCCTCTGTCGAAAAAACGGGATAGGCCCCGCCGTCGCCAGCAAGATAACTCGGAAGTACGGGAAATGCATAAGTGCTCTTTGTAAAAGCCGCCCCCGCATTGGTGCTTATCCACAGCGCCCCGTTGACGGCATCGTAAACATAAAATTTATTTGAATTAACCCTGTCCGATACCGGGCATAAAGCTGAAGGCGCGCCGCCTCCGCAGGCGGTCCAGGAAGAACCGTTATTATTTGAATATGACATTGACGCTCCGGCCGGAGCCCAGACTATATTGGTCCCGTTTGGTGAAATGGCTATTGCCTTTGTGCCTCCGCCGGATGTTCCGGACGGCGCCGAACCGAACAGGGTCCAGGTTGTTCCGCCATCGGCCGAGTAAGAGCCGTAACCGGTGTTATTAAAGGCCTTGACTATTTTTAACGGTACATTTTGCGCAAAATCAATTGACAGCGTCGTACCCTCGCCCGGCGAATAGTTTCCCGAAGCCGGCGATGTATCAAGAGTTGTATGCTCAAATCCGTCGACATCGCCCATGGCGGAGAGCAGATATGCGCCCGATGGCGGCGATATTATCTGCATGGGAACTGTTTCCTCAATTGTATTGTCTTCGAAAGCCCATGTAGTATTCGACATATTGGGAAGGTTGTTGCAGACCCATAATCCATAACCGGTCGTGAATATCGCCCTGTTTGAATTAAACGGGTCAATTTTAATGTCGGCCAGCCAGCTCGGTGTTCTTTTTGTTATTGAAGCATACGGAGCATATGTGGAATCAAATGAGGCAATAATGGTATTCGAAGTATTGAACATAAGCGGCGTCCATGAAGCGCCCTGGTTCGTCGAACGCCAGACCTGGTCAATGGGCCACCAGCAGTCAAGGGTTGACAGGACAATATTGTTCGGGTTCGTCTGGTCTATTGATATTCCGGAATACCCGTGTGTCGGCGATGTCTCCGGCGTGATATTTGTCCACACGCCATTTGAAGTGTTATACTTCCATACGGCGCCCGTAGTGGCGTTATTCGGCCCCACATAATTAGCGAATGTGAAATATATAAGATTGGCATTAATATCCGCCCGAATCGCTTCAAGCCCGGTGGGTTCGCCGGTTAGCGGGTTCCACGTAGCCCCGCCGTCGGTGGAAAGGTATAAAGGGGTAGTTGCACTGTTAACACCAACATAGATATTTTTTGTCGCGCTGCCTGTCGTTCCGGTCGACTTGTCGAAGAGGACAAAATCCACATCAGTCTGGGTAAAAGAAGTAACCTGGTTCCAGGTATTACCTCGGTCGGCTGATTTCCACAAGCCGTTAACTGTGGTTCCCATAAAGATCGTCGTACCGAGATTCGGGTCAACCATGAGTCTTTCTCCGGTTCCCCTGCCGTCCTCATTACCGCCCACCTTAAAGCTGAGATTCGTAGTCGTCCACGTGTTTCCCTGGTCGGCCGAAGCAAGGAATACGCCGTTGCCCGCCCATGAAGCCGTATATTTCCCGGTTTCCATATATACCCGTGTAGCATCCTCGGGGTCGATAGCTATGCTTAATATTCCGTACCTGTCGGAATCATTGCGGCCGAACATATCTGTTATCGGGGTCCAGGTCTGGGTTGTGCCGTTCCATCTGTATGCTCCGCCCATATCCGTGCGCGCATAACCAAGATTTTGCTGAGTTGGATGAAATACAATGCCGTCAACAAAACCTCCGCCGCCGGCAATGACGCTTTTCCATGCGTAAGGCGCTGAAAAAATCAATGAAATTGAGATAATTGAAAAAGCAAACAGGAATAAAAACGCTTTAGAACGTTTCATGTTTTACTCCGCTTTTGCTGTAAATACAGCAATTTCTTCTCTGTGCTTTTCCCAAAGCAATATAATTATATACACCGGATTATATATAAGCAATCCTATTTTAACCCTTTATTAATACGATTTAAATCGTTAATCCTTAAATCAAACAATTAAAAAATGGGTGTTTTTTTGCAGAAGTTGAATTAACACAGCGGTAAAAACTATTGTTTTATTATAAGCAAAACACCATGGGCCAGTGATAAATTCTCAGCCTCTTTTTTTGCCGAAACAGAATAATAATATGCCCCGTTCGAAAAATTTATAAAATTATTCCTGTCTAAAACAATTGTGGTATCCCCTGCCTGCGCGGCAGGCAGTTCGAGTCGTTTTATAAGGCGTAATGATACGGTATAAATATTTATCGTCATTCCAGCAACCGATTCTTTTAAGGAAACCAGCATGCTTAAATCCTGCTTCACCGGATTATATGGCACGGGATACAAGATAACCTTATCCTGTCCCGCAGTTGACACGGGGGTAATTGTCGGCGTTGCCGGAAGTTGAGCTGCCGTTGCCGTCATAGTCGGGATGAAAACCATGGTATCTGTAAAAGTCGCCGTGTATGCCGTTGTTACGGTGAGTGTCGGCGTGAAAGTTACCGTTGGAATAAGCGGGGTTGTGGGGGTAACCGTAAATGTCGCGGAGATTGCTGCAGTTGGCGACGCGGCCGGCGTATTTATTTCAGTCTGCGTCAGTGTAACATAGGCTGTATCTGACGCCGTAGCGCTGGCAGACGGTAAAATCTGCGCTGTTGATGTGACTGTTTGCGTCATAGAAACTGTATTTACAGGTGTTTCAACTGTCGCGGTTATAGTCGGCGATGCGTTTAAAGTTTCGGTAGCCGTTTGAGAAGGTGAAAATGTCGCTGTTACGGTAAAACTCGGCCCCGTGGTCGGTGTTGATGTCACGGTAAAGGTGTCCGACGGCGTCGCACCTGAAGTAAAAGTATACGTCCCGGTGTTCGTAATTGTTGCCGTAGCTGTAAAAGTCATGCCTGCAGCCTGTGTCCCTGTATTTGTTGGCGTCACGGTGGCAGTTGATGTAAGAGTATTCGTATTGACAGCAGTTGCAGTGAATGTCGGCGTCGGCGTCAATGATGTTGTCCGGGTCGGAGTATATGTCGTCGTACGGGTTAAGGTTAATGTCGGCGTAGATGATTCTGTGGGTGTCCGTGTCGGCGTAAATGACGGTGTGTTGTTCGGTGTGTTTGTCGGCGTCACGTTTGTAAGCATTTTAACCTCGTCCACCTGAATGTTCAGCGCTCCCGTTGTGTAATTCGCCCACTGGAGGGCAATAATTGAATTTTGAGTAAAAGCGGCGGGCCCGCCGTACTCCTGGGTAAGATTTGAAAATAAAACGGTAACCAGCGTCCAGGTGGAAGTTGCCGTGAACTGCGTGCCAAAATAGCCGCCGGTTATTGTCGGTTGGGTAAACTGGAACCAGTAAGTGCCGCTTCCCTTTACATAAAATTGGACCCCAATATAATTTGTCAGGTCAACGGCAGTGCCTGCGCTATTTAGATTTGTCCCGAGCCCACCGTAACCGCCCGATACAATATTTCCCGTTATTGAGGCGCAGTATAAGATCGAATTCGGGTCCCCGCCCGCAGTCATGACATATGGCTGGGGCGCTATTGTAGAACCCGTCGTGTCGACATAATCGTACCAGGACCCTCCCCAGTTGTTTGTATTATTGCCGTCCTCCATGTCATCCAGCAGAACCGTGGCCGGAACAGGCGATGCGGTTGGTGTAAAAGTAGGAGTTGTGGCGATGTTTTCCCCGGTTCCTATAAAAGTTACCACGCTGCTCGCCGGCAGATTATATGTAAAAACGCCTCCCGAAACGGGCGCATCTGCCTGCTGAACCAAACTGTTTGAAGCGTCGGTAAGCCATGGTGTAACCGTTGTTGTGGTCATAGCGTTCAAGTCGAAACGCTGGCTGGTGATTGAAGCATTGGTATTTATTACAACCATGGCAAATTCTCCGGTGGCGGCAAGCTTGTACGCGGAAATATAGACCCCTGCGGTTGGATTTAAAGTGGTGTCAATCCTGACATAACCCGGCCGAATGAATTTTGAAAAATTACCAAGACAGTATAATGTCTTCGGGGCGCAGGCGGCCGTAGCGCATCCGGACGGCACAAGCCCGCCGTTATCATTGCCCGTAGAAATCATCCACCAGTAATGATATGCGTTAAAATTCGCTATTGTAAGGGCGTTGTGTATCTGTACTGCGGTTTTAAGCCCTTCCGTCATTGTCGCGTCGTAAGATGAAAGCGAATTGTTATAAAATTCAGTTTCCCAGTATTCCTTGCCAAGTGAAACTGCCAGTGGATATGCATTGGGGGTTTTCGGCTCATTTCCCCCCAATCCGTACAAGTGCTCGCCGACTATACCGACGTAAGCCGCAGCCGCTGAATCATTTAATGTCGGGTCGGACATGGCCAGGCTGTCGCCGAAAGATTCAGGCATCATTAATTTTGTGTCCGGACAGCTTGCCTGCATGGCAGGGCCGAGGTTGTTCAGGACAAAAGAATGCATCTGTGCAGCCGTCCATGTGCAGCCTTCATAACCGGCGGAGCACGTATTCCAGTCGGGCTCGTTTTGCACCGAAAGGGCGTAAAGCTGTTTGCCGTTTACGATTGAATTGAGGCTTGCATCCATTGTCTGGACATATTTGGTAAGATAATTTGCGTAAGCCTGGTAATTTGTCGACAATAAAACATCGCAATTAACGTTATCTGTTGATTTCATTGCCGCGGGAGGCGACCAGGGCGCGGCCCACACAATAATAGAACTGTTCCTCTGCAGAGCTTCTGTAACAGAACCCATTTCACCTGTCAGCGTCCCGTCCGGCGGGATCCTTGTGCGGTAAATTGAAAGGCCTATATTTGAGCCATCCGTCCTGAAAAATAAATCCGCAAGCGCCGCGGGCATAGCGGTGCCGCTCCATGCCGTTGACGCGCCGAACCCGCGTATTGACTGATGTGTTGTTCCCCAGTCCACAAGCGCATCGGCCGCAAATGAAATTACGGGCAATAAAAAAAGTAAAATAATATAATGTGAAAAAATAATAATTTTTTTAACGAAACCGCGTTTCACTTTATGTTCTCCGGGATTTTTCATGCAAATATTATATAATCTATTGCATAATTAAATCAAGTTGTATTTGAGCATTTTTACGTAAAAACGTTAACTGATTAATCAAACAAACTAATCTTTCCCCGAATTAATCCCTTTGACGATTACAGACCAGGTTTTTTCCGGATTTTCCGACGATAAACTTGACATCATTTCCCCGCCGTTAAACCCCCAAACCCACAAATTTCTAATCCCGGAATCTTTCACTGCGTCAATGGCTTTTAGGACATCGGTTTCCCGCCCTTTTTTAAGCCCGAACCCCTGGAGCCAGAAATGGGGCTTTTTTCCGGACATATCGCATATTTCCTTTAAATTTTTTGCCGCCATCAGGGAATGTCCGTAAATATCCAACCTGCCCGGCGTATTAAACCAGTAAGGGGCGCAGCCAAGCGAATCAACAGCCTTTAGATTGGCCGCCGATTCAAAAAATGAATTTGGCGAAATTCCGCCGGCTGAAGGAGAGGTAAACAGCGCCGATATGCGGATCTTGCCGCCGGATTTTTCTTTTGCGTATGCGGATAAAAATGAAATAAAACGCTTTATGGACAGCTCCCTGAAATTTTTAACGCTCTCATCCATTTTAAAAAGAGGCATTGATTTTAAATTCATTATCTCATAGCTTTCCCGGCAATAGGGACACCTGCAGCCCCATATCTTTTTCTTGCCCTTTTGCTCCGTAATAAAACGCGGTTCGTCCCACATTATCGCGTCGGCACCGTATGATACCGCCGCGTCGGTCCATTGCAGCATGAATTTTCTAAACATTGGGTTGTTGATGCATGCGGCCGGATATTTTTTCCCGTCAGACATCACCTGCCATGCGGAAGTGTTCTCAAGCAGAAAATCCGAGAGCGCTTCACCGCCAAAAGCTTTTCCCACGCCCCAGGGCGATATCCATGCGGTAAACCCTTTTTCCCTGCTTATGGCCACCATATCCCTGACATTGCCCGGGCCGTAAAGAAGATCCGCCTCGGAAAATGTATGTAAAACGGAATTAAATCCCGCTTTTTTCAATGTTTTCAGGTCCTCAAGAAAATGGCCCCTGTGCCTGTTCAGGAAATAACTTACCCCTATCTCATCAAAGTTTTTCATCGCTGCCTCCTTTGAATTATATTATATATTAACACATCCTGCGGCTTTTATTTATTTAATAATGAGCCACACTGTTAAAGTAGTTACCAGAAAATACGGGATTGAATACAGGTGAAAACGCATGACAGCGGAATTTTTTTTATCCTTCAAAAGCCTTATGGCTATAAGATTTGCCAGCGATGCGATTATCGTCCCGTTGCCGGCCAGATTTACGCCATAAGCAATTGACAATCTGTCGCCCGAGAATTTGGACATGAATATCGCGGCGGGAACATTTGACATAAACTGTGAAAGGATGGCCGACGCAAGGAACACATTTCCCGGATGCTTCAGGTCAACACTGTTTATCAAATTCTGCACACGCGGGGCTTCCGCAATTAACCGGAAATCTATGAACATAAGAACAAAAGTTATTACCAGCATCCAGTCGACGTCCTTTAGCACCCTTCTGTAAAATACCAGGTAAAATCCCATTATCACCGGCAGCGCATAAATGGCGGCGTTGAACTCGAGCATTGTCAGAAAAAACAGCATCAGTATAACCGAACTACCTGCCAGCCGGCCGTCGGTTTTTTCACTGCTTAAAACAATGCGTTCCTCAAATTTTACAGGGCTGAAAAAAATAATGATATAGACCGCCAGCGCGGCGGCCATTACAGCAACCGGCATTGACATCTTTTGAACAAAAGATAAAAATGATATCCCCCATGAGTTCCATATGAATATGTTCTGAGGATTTCCTATAGGGGTAAGCGCCGAACCCGCATTTACCGCTATCGCCTCCATTATGACCAGTTTTGTCACGGTTTTTCCGGGAAGCGACCGGCGCAGACATACGGTTAGAGGTACGACAATAAAAAGGGTGATATCATTGGTGAGTAACATCGACAAAACCATTGAAAGGCCGCACATAAAAAAAGCAAGCCCCCGCTCAGAGGAGACCAGGCCGGCCAGGACGGCCGCCGTTTTGTCGAGGTAATTGGATCTTTTCAGCGCCGTTGCAACGGTTACAAGCGAGAGTATTGTTTCAATGGTTTTATAATCAATAAATGAGGCGTATAACGCGATATAACCGGGCATCCATACCGTGAGAAGGACAAATAAAGCCAGAAGCGCCATGGCAAAACTTTCTTCTTTCAAAAAAACTTTAAGGCTCTTCAAATTGAACCGCTTTTTGGCTTATTAAGCCGGTTGATTTCAACAACATATATGGATTATATTATAGCATAATAAACTTAAATTAATTTAACTTAATCCTTTAAACCCTGTAGAACCATGCCCGTCTGTTTTTCAAGATCCGCGGTTTTCCTTGGATTTATGTAGTTTTCGATGAATATATGGAGAAAATCCGCCATTCTTTCAACATCATCATCAGTAATGCCGGAGCTTTTTTTGCCCGTAACACATTTGATGAATTCATTTCCTTTTTTCAGGGCAAAATCCAGGACACTCTTAAGTTTCTGGTCCTTTATGGCCTCCACACTGTGTTCAATGCCCGTACCGGGCGCAGTCCCGTACTGCTCGGAGAGGAAAATTTCAAAAAAACGTCCCGTGAGCAGGGCCGCGGCGTTGTTAAGCGAGTTGTTTTTTGCTATCAGTATTTCCCTGTATATTGTCAGCAGCATCGGGCTCAAATATTTCCTGTAATCATCCGGTATTGCAAATCCGCCGTATCCGGGTACCAGTTCCTCCCTCTCGGCCGCGGCATTCTGAACATAAAGGAATTTTTCATAATCGACGAACCCCTTCAGCCTGATATCAACCGTATAAAAAATCCTCGGCGAGCGCATTCCCTTAAGGACCGGATGCGTCAGTATATACAGTACGGATATTTTCTTTTCAAATTTTTCACCCATTTCCTCTTCTTCGGCGTCCCATTTTCTTATCCTTGGCTGGCATACAGCATCCGCCTCGACATCAAAAACAGCGTTTAACACCTGCACCTGTTCTATAAGATAAAACCCCTCGCCGTCCTCGTTCGGGAACCTTCCGAATATGGAAAATTTTGATTTTTCAGCAAGGATTGATTCAATGGTGTAAAGTATGTTGTTGTCGCAGAGTTTGAATTTATCGGACATCAGATAAGAAAAGTCTATTTTCATAGCGCCTCCCCGGTGGCAACCGTCTGTAAATTAGAACTTTTGCAGTCTTTGACTTCAAGTTCCAAGCGCCGTTTATTGAAAACATCCCATTATCGAACGCAAGTTCCACAATTAATCCTTATAATTTATATAACATGCCGGCAGGGATTAATCAATATCTATCTATATTGAATTTTGTAAATTTGTTATTTGCAGGTAAAACGTTCTGTTTTAACCTGCACTCCTTTTATCGCCTTGAGCTTTTTTGCCAGTTTGTCCTGTTCTTTCTTTTCCCCGACGAGTTCCAGTATCATGAGCCCGCAGTTTGAGCATTCAGCCGGCGATGTATCGTGGATGCCAAGGCGCGTCTTTATAAGGCACCCGAATTCACTTAGCGCCTCCTGTACCTTCGGGACAAGCACATTTCTTGCCGGAACCATTACCATCATGATCGTCTTTTCCACAAAACACCTCCGTTTATTTTACTTCTTACTGACTGAAAAATTTTCCCCTATCATCCCTTTCGCGTACCGCCATAATTTTTCAGAACCCAGGCCGATGCGTTTATTTACCGCCATTACCTGTTCCCCGGGTATCCCGTGTTTTTTCCAGGCCCCTCCGTTATTAAGGTAATTTAACATCACGGGTTCCAGCCGGTCAATGGCGGATGCGAATTTCGCCTCAGGGGTCAGCCTCGCCTCAAATTCAAGCCAGAGCGAGTAAAACTCCTTAGCCTGGCCGGGCGGTAATTTTGAAAATATCCGCATGGCGGCCTTTTTCTCCCTTGCTTCATCCTTCTTGCTCTTTTTATATATCATAACATCCCCTGCGTATATCTCCGGTATGTCGTGAATAAGCCCCATTTTTATCACCTTTAAAATATCTATCCTGACATTTGAATATTCCGCCAGCACTACCGCCATTACAGCAAAATGCCACGAATGTTCGGCGTCATTTTCATACCTTGCCGACTTATAAAGTTTTGATTTGCGTATTATTGTTTTTACCGCGTCAATTTCTCTTATAAAATCAAACTGTTTTTTTAACCGCCTGTCAGCGTTTAATTTCACAGATTTGCCAGCCTTTTCGCCGTTTTAACCGCCTCATAAGCGTCCTTTGAATATCCATGGGCCCCGATTTCTTCTGCATATGCCGCCGTCACAACCGCGCCGCCCACCATGAATTTTATGTCAAGCTTCTCCTGCTTTGAAAGTCTGATTACTTCCGCCATTTCAACCATTGTGGTGGTCATAAGCGCCGACAGCCCGATAATTTCGGCTTTTACTTCCCGGGCCTTTGAGATTATCAAATCCGCGCCGACATCCTTGCCAAGGTCATAAACCTCAAAGCCGTAATTTTTAAGCATAAGCGCCACAATGTTCTTTCCTATATCATGTATGTCGCCTTTAACCGTCGCGAGCACGACCCCCGTCTTTTTCTTTTCAACTGTTCCGGGCGCCGCAACAAGAAGCGGTTCCAGGATGGCAAAGCCGGCTTTCATCGCCTCGGCGCTCTGAATCAACTGCGGCAGGAAGAATTTCTTTTTATCAAAATATTCCCCGACCTGCGCTATTGCCGGGATGAGTTTTTTATCAACTATATCGGATGGCTTTTCACCGGCCTTTAAGGCGGCTTCGATATGCCTGACAATATTTTCCTTATCGCCGGTTATCACACAGTCATATATTTTTTCAGGATCCGCGGGCTGTATGCCGCCGCGCGCCGCCGTTTTTGGCTTTGATGCGCCGTCATTGCCGGCTCCATATTTTGCTATGAATAAAGATGCGTTTTTGTCCGCTCCCAAAAGCAGGTCACGGGCGGATTTGTCGTCAACAGTCAGGTCGAGTTCCGGATTGGCTATGGCCATCGAAAGACCCCTGGAACGAGCTAAGTTAAAAAACGTAGAATTAATTATTGCGCGCGCGGGAAGTCCGAAGGAAACGTTTGAGAGGCCGACAATCGTATTAAGCCCGAGTCCGCGCCCGCACTTTTCTATGACATCCAGCGTTACAA
>PLPI01000132.1:0-212 GCA_003159495.1 candidate division FCPU426 bacterium
CGGAAAATGCCGAGTTTGAACAAGAGAAAAGGTGTCAGAGCCGGAATCATGAATCTATAAAAACTTGACAGATATGAAAAAAATAGGGTCAGATCTTAACCTGAGACTTGATAGAATTTTTCAGGTATCAGGTTATAATAGGTCGCGTTAATGTGATAATACAGTCGGGGTTGTTTTGCTGTGACATACGGCAACTGTTGCAAATTTTGCAA
>PLPI01000132.1:225-61357 GCA_003159495.1 candidate division FCPU426 bacterium
TTTCTGTACGGTGAAACAGCCTGGCTCACCCAGAAACGTATGGCGGAAATTTTTGATGTGGATATAAGAACTATCAGCGAACATTTTCAGAACATATTCAAAACAGCTGAATTAAACGGGGATTCAGTTATCCGGAAATTCCGGACAACTGCGGCAGACGGCAAAAAGTATGAAACCCAATTTTATAATCTTGATGCCATTATTTCAGTAGGTTACAGGGTAAACTCGGAGAAAGCAACAAAATTCCGCATATGGGCCACTAAAGTTCTGAAGGAATATATGATCAAGGGATTTGCCCTTGATGATATGCGCTTAAAAGATGGTGGAAGCCGTGGAAAGGCGTATTTTGCCGAGTTACTCGAACGCATACGGGATATACGCACTTCCGAATGCTGGATGGGGTCACCTTGAGTTGAGAGTTGACATCAGTTATTAAGTCTTAACTCAAGCTTTGACACCTTTTCTTGTTCTGCTTCTGGGACGGCTTCGGGGCAAAAATCGTTCATATCAACGCTTCAGGCCACGCGTATGTGAAAACTTTGCGGCGGCTGGTGGAGGCTGTGAAACCGGAGTTATTGTGCCCATACATACGCAGAACCCTGAACTATACAAAACGGCTTTCCCCTTGCATAAGGTAAGCATTAGCAGAGATGGAGAGGAAATATAAATTCCGCTCCATGGCGGCCAAATATCCTTAATTAATCATAGGATAAGTAAAAATTCGGCCTAAAAAGTGATATTTAATCACATAATTAGTCCCAAAAAACGTCACGGCTTACATAAATTGGGTTGAAAAGTGTGATTTTAATGGTATAATTGTAACAAGAACAAAGGGAAGGTGATTGTCATGAAAAGATATGCTATGGAATCACTGGTTAGCTGGAAAAATAAGAAAGGCAGAATGCCTGTCATAATAAGCGGCGTCAGGCAGTCTGGAAAGACATGGCTTATAAAGGAATTCGGCAGGCAGTATTTTAAAAATACGGCTTATGTGAACTTTGATTCAAACCCTCGGATGAAAGAGCTATTTGAAAGTTCGCTCGAACCCGCGACACTCATACACGGCATACAGCTTGAGACCGGGATCAAGATAACGCCTCAGGACACACTGCTGATATTTGACGAAGTCCAGGAAGTCCCGAGAGCGCTTACTTCCCTGAAATATTTTAATGAAAACAATCCCGAGTATTTTATTGCGGCCGCCGGCAGCCTGCTTGGCGTGGCGCTCCATCCGGGAACGTCGTTTCCCGTGGGGAATGTGGAATTTCTGAATCTGCATCCCATGTCGTTTTTTGAATATCTTGAAGCTATGGGCGAATCAGGGCTCGCGGAAGCTGTGAAGGCCGGTGATTTTGAAACGGCGAATGTCTTTAAAAGCAAATTTATGGAATGGCTGAAAAAATATTATTTTACCGGCGGCATGCCGGGAGTTGTTGCAGTATTCGCGGAAAACCAGGATTATGACGCCGCCCGGGAAAAACAGATGGATATCCTGAGGGCTTATGAAAATGATTTCTCAAAACACATGCCGTCCGAAACGTCCGTGAGGACAAATATGCTGTGGAATTCCATGCCCGCGCAGCTGTCCAAAGAAAACCACAAGTTTATTTACGGCGTCATAAAGGAAGGCGCGCGGGCCAGAGAGTATGAGATGTCCGTTGCCTGGCTCAATGACTGCGGTATGGTAAGCCGCGTCTATAAAGTAAAAAAACCGGAGATGCCGTTAAAGGCTTTTGAGGACGTTTCAGTCTTCAAACTTTATATATGCGACGTGGGGCTTCTTTCCGCCATGTGCGGCCTGAAAAAAGAGGCGCTTCTGGAGGGAAGCAGGGTGTATACCGAGTTTAAAGGGGCGCTGACAGAGCAGTATGTGCTGCAGCAGATGATAGCGTCCGGGATACACGGCATATACTACTGGGCTCCGACAGCCGCAAAAGCGGAGATAGATTTTTTGATTCAGGTTGGTGATATGATTATACCGGTCGAAGCAAAGGCGGAACAAAATCTGCGCGCCAAAAGCCTGAAATCTTATATTGAAAAATACGCGCCTGAAGCCGCCGTGCGTACTTCAATGGCGGGGTATAGGAAAGACGGTAATATAATAAATGTGCCGCTCTACCTGGTGGAACATTTAGAGCGTATAGTCCTGGAGATGATGAAAAAAGGGCGATAAAGAAGGGATGGACGGGGTCAAACCTTGAGTTGAGAGTTGACATCAGTTATCAAGTCTTAACTCAAGGTTTGACCCCTTTTCTTCCCGGCAAATTGCCGTTAATTTTCTTTAATATACTTTAAATCTATGTTGAAATACCATAAAACCTGGAACACGACACATAAAAAATACTTTATTTTATTAAACGAAAGTTGAAAATTCGCAATTTTGCTATTATGTAGTAAATTTGCGAATTGACAACTTTAACTGTTTAATATATAATTAAAGGATGAAAACTTATATAAAACGGAACATTGAAAGTCAAATCAAGAAGTATGTAGGTAGTTTCCCCGCAGTTTCCCTTACCGGGCCGCGGCAATGCGGCAAAAGTACCGCATTAAGGGAAATACTGGGTAAAGAATATGCTTATGTATCCCTTGATGACACCAGACAAAGGGCCATGGCAATAAAGGATCCGGCTTTATTTGTAAAAAAAATGGGGAAAAAGGTCATAATTGATGAATTGCAATACGCGCCGGGGGTAATGTCATATATTAAAATTGAAATTGATAACGCCAGATATGACAACCGTGAAATAAAAGGAAGGTTTGTAATTACCGGGTCCCAGAATTTTCTGCTCATGAAAAGTTTTACCGAATCACTTGCCGGCCGTGTGGGGATATTGCACATGAATACGCTTAATGCGGAGGAATTAGCCGGTTTCACCAGGATTGATTCAACACGCCAATTATTTGAATTTGCCTGCACCAGGGGAACATATCCTGAACCTGTCCGGGACAAAACCATTGATATCCCCGGATGGTATGAAAGCTACCTGACAACATACATAGACAGGGATGTCCGCAGCCTTTACAATGTAGGGGACCTTGAAACATATGACAGATTTATTAGAATACTCGCTTCAAGGCCGGGCCAGTTGCTAAATATGTCCACCATTTCAAATGACTGCGGCGTATCCGTAAGTACACTGAAAAGGTGGCTTTCCATACTTGAAGCAAGCGGTATTATTTTTTATCTGCATCCATATCACGCCAATATCAGGACGAGGCTTGTAAAAACACCCAAGGTATATTTTTATGATACCGGCCTGGTATGCAGGGTAAACAACATTAGAACAGGGGATGACATATACTCTCACGCCATGGCAGGGCAGATATTTGAGAACTACTGTGTGTCAGAGGCAAGAAAGAAACTGATCAATACTTCATTTTATAAAAGCAATATGAATTTTTACAGGGCGGATAAAGGCCCTGAAATAGACCTTTTAATAGAAGAAAAAGGGAAGTTTCATCTGTTTGAGTTTAAATCCGGCATAAATGTTGGAACTGAAGCAGCAAAAAACATAGAGCTTGTTATAGGTAAGAACAATAAGATAGCATGGTCAACGGCCCAGGTTGTGACCCTTGAAGACAATCCGCAGATGTCACACATAACGCAAAATGTTAAAAGAACCGGTTTGTTCGGGATGCTTGATATACTTAAGGAAATTAAATAAAGGGGATTAAATGCAGATATTTACAATCGGGCACTCCGGCCGGGGGCGATAAAATCGGGTTGGAATGGTTTTATATATCCGCGTAATCCGGAAAAAGATTGCTTTCAGTAAAAAAGTACGGAAAAAATTTACCCGGAGGGGCTTGATGACGGCAGGGTTGCGCGGGATTTATGAAATAATATTGAAAAAACTGCTCCGCTATGATTTTGTTGTTTCCGCCCCGGCGGAGATTAACTACGGCATACAGTTTGAGATACGAAAGCAAGAATGGCGGAGTATGATGCGGATTTATGAGAAAAAGAACGGGAAGATAAATATTGATTATTCGGCGCTAAAGGGCGAAAAGGCCGATGCCGTGAAATCAATAATTGAGGGCAAGAAAACCATAGCTGAAGAGTCCATTTCAGTCGTTTATCCCTATATAGGCACTGATGAATCGGGCAAGGGGGATACTTTCGGGCCCCTCGCAATTGCCGGGGTTTTGCTGAATGAACCACAGCAGAAAATACTCGCCGCGGCCGGGGTCAAAGACAGCAAGGAAAACAGCGATGAAATTAACCTGCGGCTGGCGGATGTTATAAAAGAAAACTGCGGGAATTCAATCGAAGTAATGACAATAATGCCGGAACAGTATAATGAACTTTATGCGGCCCATAAAAATGTTAATACAATACTCGCCGGGGCGCATTCGTCCATTATAAAAAAACTGGCTTCAAACGGCAATTGTTCCATGGCGATAATCGACCAGTTCGCGGACAGCTCGCTCATCAGCAAAAATTTCGGGGATGATGAAATCAAGCTCTATCATACGACCGGCGGGGAAAAATACACGGCGGTAGCCGCGGCTTCCATACTGGCAAGGAAGGCGTTTCTGGACGGGCTGAAAACATTATCCGAAAGGTTTGGAATTGAACTGCCCAAGGGAAGCTCTGAAAACGCCGCTTTCGCGATAGAAACCATAAAAAAACGAAACATTGCGGACAAAATGCATTTGATGGCAAAAACACACTTTGCCAATGTAAAGGCGGCTTTAAACAGGGGCAATTGACAATTACTAAAATCAACATAAATCCCAAGATTGAAATATACCTCGCTTAGTGCTATAATTACTTTTGCCTAATTACTGCTCTTTGCATAAAATTGATATAAATATAGGCCATACCATAGGCGGGGAGCCAGCGGTGCCCTGTACCGGCAATCCGCTTTAGCCGGGCCGAGCGGCTTTTCCGAGGGGCCATTTTTCAGTATGAAAGTCAGTTTTCAAGCGTTGAAAGCCGGGTCTCGTGCACTCAAAGCGCCTTAAACCCCGTCAGGTCCGGAAGGAAGCAGCGGTAAGGGATTGCTCTGAGGTGTTACAAGAAAGCCTGGCCGGAGCTTGAGGCGGGCCTTAAGTGCTGTCAATGGTTTCGAAGAGAGGCCCGGTATGGCTTTAAATTATACCGTTATTGCGGGAAAAAGAAAAAAATAATCAGGAGAAATAAATTGGATAATAATTATCTTGTATTTACAAGGAAGTGGCGGCCCCAGCTTTTTAGCGAAATAATCGGCCAGGAGCAGATAACCGAGCCGCTGCAGAAAGCCATAGAACTCAACAGGATAATGCACGCCTATCTTTTTTCCGGCCCCAGGGGGGTCGGCAAAACCACCACGGCGAGGGTTTTTGCCAAGGCCTTAAACTGCGTCAACGGGCCTACGATTACTCCGTGCAATGTGTGCCCGTCATGCGTGGGCATCACAGACGGCTCCGACATGGACGTCATTGAGATAGACGGAGCCTCCAATAACGGCGTCGAGCAGGTCAGGGAACTGCGCGAGCGCATCGGCCTTTCCACATCACGGTCGAAATACAAAATATATATAATAGATGAAGTGCATATGCTTTCCGACGCGGCATTTAACGCGTTATTAAAGACCCTGGAAGAGCCGCCCAAGCACGTCATATTCATTTTCGCCACCACCGACCCGCAGGAAATTCCTCAGACCATACTTTCGCGCTGCCAGCATTTCAGGTTCAAGAGGATGTCCATAGAAAACATAGTAAAAAACCTCACGGCCATAGCCGGCCATGAAAATATCAAATGCGACCCGAAGGCTTTTTACACCATAGCCAGGGCCGCGGACGGCGCACTGCGCGACGCCCAGCGGATGCTTGACCAGTTCGTGACCTACGCGCGCGGGCAGGAGCTTACGGATTCGCTTGCAAGCGAAATGCTCGGCGAGATTGATACCGACCTTTTAAATAACATGCTCACGGCCGTCGTGAATAAGGATTTAAAAGGGGCGCTTACCGTCACCCAGTCCGTTATGGAAAAGGGTTTTGACCTCAAGGATTTTATCGGCAGCCTTATCGAGGCATTCAGGAACATGCTTGTCATAAAGACGGTTACCGGGAGGGAAATGGTCGAGACGACGGACGAGGAATTCGAGTTTTTAAAATCCCTCGGGGCCAATGTCGACAAACGGACCATACTTTTTTACCTGCAAAAATCCCTTGAAACCGAGTCGCGCATAGCGAAGTCATCCATGGCTGCAATAGTGCTCGAGGCTTTTGCGGCGGAGCTTATAGTTTTAAACGGCGCGGATGAGCCGGAAACACACGCTGCGCCCGCGGCGCCGAAGGCAAAACAGCCCGAAACAAAAGCCGCGTCCGTGCCGGAGATAAAAACCGAAGAACGCGAGGATGAACCCGCGGCCGCGCCCATGCTCATAGACGAGATACAGGAAGAGGAAACAATAACTGTTTTGACAAAGGAAATAATAGAGAAACACTGGGATAATATTATCGACAGGATAAAGACAAGAAAAGCGGACCAGCTTGCCACCGCAATGTCAACGGCCGGCGTGGTGTCATACGAGGAGCCTGCGCTTTTAATTACCGGCGAAAACAAATTCATGACGGATATGATAAAAAGAAACGAAGCAGTCCTGACGGAAGTGTTAAAAGAGGAATTTAAAAGGGATTTAAAACCATCCATATATGAAAAGAGCGAATACAACGCCAGGCACAGGGCGCAAAGGGACGTTGGGCTGGAGGAAGCAAGGAACAATCCCACGGTGAAGGAGCTGGAAAAGGTCTTCAAGTTTTCCAGCATAGAGCTTAAAAAAAACAAACAGTAGGCTAAAGGAGGCTTTTTATGCGCGGCGGCATGGGAAATATGGGCGACATGATGCGCAAGGCACAGCAGATGCAGGTTGAGCTGGGCAAAATGCAGGAAAAGGTTAAGACTATGGAAGTCGAGGCATCTTCCGGCGGAGGCGCGGTTGTTGTAAAGGCAAACGGCGCAAAGCAGGTGCTGTCGATAAAAATAGACAAAGAGCTCGCGTCATCGGGCGATGTGGAGATGCTTCAGGATCTGGTTACCGCCGCGGTCAATGAGGCGCTTTCAAAGGCGCAGGAAATGGTGGATAACGAGTCAAAAAAGATAGCCGGCAATATGGGGCTCAATATTCCCGGGTTGTTTTAGGCCCGATAAAGTGTACAATTATCCCCAAAAACTTCAGAAGCTTATAAACGAAATATCAAAACTCCCCGGGATAGGGCCGAAGATGGCCGAAAGGGTATCCATACATATCCTGAAAAAGGACGTTGAATATATTGACAACTTTAAGGAAATACTCGAAGAGATAAAGACGCTTGGCTTTTGCACTATCTGTTTCAACGTCAGCGAGGGGCCCGTGTGCGATATATGCGCCGACGACGGCCGCGACAAATCAATAATATGCGTGGTTGAATCATCCGAAGACGTCATCACAATCGAGCGCACGGGAAAATTCAGGGGCTATTACCACATCCTTCAGGGGCTGGTTAATCCGCTGAATAATGTCCTGCCGGAAAACCTGCGCATCGCCGAACTTATAAAAAGGATTGGAAAAGATCCCGTCAAAGAGCTC
The DNA here is from genome assembly GCA_003159495.1 of candidate division FCPU426 bacterium. GTDB lineage: Bacteria > Oederibacteriota > PGYV01 > PGYV01 > Palsa-1178 > Bog-1181. Next base: position 7,785 of record PLPI01000132.1, read on the forward strand.
ATACTGGCCTTAAACCATACGGTTGAGGGTGACGCTACATCAATGTTCATCTCGGCCATGCTTCACGATGATGATAACAACGTGATAACCACACGGCTGGCAAAGGGGCTGCCAATGGGCTCGGACATCCGCTATGCCGACGAGATAACCCTGGGGCAGGCCATACTTGAAAGAAAACAGGTTTAAATGAAAATACCCGAGATACTCTCCCCTGCCGGAAATCCAGAAAAACTTGAATTTGCCCTGCGTTACGGCGCGGATGCCGTGTATCTTGCCGGTGAAAACTTCGGCCTTCGCTCTGCGGCCGGGAATTTTTCCAGGAAAGAACTGGCAGAGGCCGTTGAAAGGGTGAAAGCGTCGGATAAAAAGATATATGTGACGGCAAATATTTTTCCCCGCAACCCTGATTTAAAACCCATGGCCGAATATTTCGGTTTTTTAAACGAGATAAAAGTCGATGCGGTCATAGTCTCCGACCTCGGCGCCTTCAATATACTTAAAAAAGAGGCGCCGGGCATAAGGGCCCACATATCTGTCCAGGCAAACAACCTGAATTACGCGGAGGTGCTGGCATGGCAGGAACTGGGGGCCTCAAGGATAATACTGGCGCGGGAGCTTTCCTTTACCGAGATAAGGGAGATAAGGCAGAAATGCCCCGGCATTGAGCTTGAAATATTCGTGCACGGCGCCATATGCATGTCATATTCGGGAAGGTGCATGATGTCCAATTACCTCACCGGCAGGGACCCAAACCGCGGCGACTGCAGCCAGCCGTGCAGGTGGAGCTACACCCTTGTCGAGGAAAAAAGGCCCGGGGAAAATATTGATGTAATTGAGGATGACAGGGGAACATATATATTCAATTCAAAGGATCTGTGTTCCATCAGGGAACTGCACAGGTTCATTGAAATAGGGATAGAAAGTTTTAAGATTGAGGGCAGGATGAAGAGTTCCTATTACGCCGCTGTGACGGCTTTTGCCTATAAAAAAGAGGCTGAAAATTATGTAAAAGACCCGGCAAACTACAAGTTTGACGAAACGGTTTATCAGGAACTTGAAAACGTGTCACACAGGGAATATACCGACGGATTTTATTTTCCCGACGGCGGAATAAACCAGAATTATAAAACCTCCAGTTACGCCTCGGGAAAAAGTTACGCGGGATATGTAAGGGAAATCAACGGCAATAAGGCGCTGGTATCCGTAAAAGCCACCCTGAAAATAGGCGATGTTGTGGAAGTGTTGACTCCCGGCGGGAGCCGCGGGAATGTGGCGGTTAAGGGAATTCAGGACAATAAAATGATTGAGCAAACACATACAAAAAATTTTGAGGACTATCTTTTGACAGTGGAAACTACCGCCCCTATAACACCCTATTCAATATTAAGAAAATGAAGTTATCCACATTATTTCCACAGTTATCAACATTCAAAATAGCAAAAATACTCCTTATTTTTATGGCATTTTATATTATGTATCCCTGATTGGCAGTGATAATTAACATAGATAAACCGTGTTAGATTTGTATAACATTTGAGTTTATTTCATTTTTCCCCGTATCCAGTATAATAATAGAGTTGAATTTTGAACCTGCTGTGGCGCTTCCGGGATTTAAAAACCTTATGGAATTGTACATTTCATCGCTGCAGACGTGCGTATGGCCGTAACATATTAAATCTGGCTTAAAAGCATTGAATGATTTAAAAAGCCTCTGCTTGATATCAAAAGGCGGGCCGTTGCCGTGGCTGACGCAAATGGTAAATCTGTTGTTTATTGAGAGGGTTTCCTCTGAATTCAGTGAAAGGTTTTCAGGATCCATATTGCCCTTAACTGCGATTACCGGGGCCATGGCTGATAATTCATCAAGGGTGTTGAGATCCACTATATCGCCGCAGTGTATTATAAGGGCCACATTTTTAAAGAGTTCATATACCTTCTGCGGCAGGGCCCTGGCGCGCGAGGGGATGTGGGTGTCGGATATAAGGCCGATGGCCCTTATATTATTTATTATTCTCATTTTTTTTGCTGATATCCGCAAGTATCTTTGCAAGATCCTCTGTTTTGAATTTATCGAGCGCCGCTTCTATTTTGTCTTTTTTGGGGTTGGATGAATTGACCTCACCGGGCCTGTCAAGGCCGGCGGCTTTTACATATTTTGACTGAAGCTCGCCCAAGAGCCTGAAAACAAGCTTTGTTTCACCCGGGGTGAGGTTGTTTTTTGTCTTGTCCTGGATGGCCTTTAGCATGTTAACGGTCTGTCTCGCGTGCGGGAGGTTCAGGTTTTTCTTGCCGCCGCTGAAACGGGAGGCTTCGCCGAGAGAAATAAGGGCGTTCTGGTTCAACATTAAAACAAGGTTAATAAGGTCAATATTGTCTTCCTGTTTATCAGCCATAAAGCCTCCTTATGCGGTCAAGTAATTATAAACCAGAGAGTAATAAAAATCAATGACATTACACCCTGCCCCCGGTGTCGTGCCGGGCGGACCGGGCTTTTTTTTACGGCCGTCGTCCAAGTTTGCCAAAAGCAAATGCCGTGTAAGTACATTGATATTAAAGTTTTACCTTTGCTTGATTGACACAGTAGTTATTGTTGGACGCCTGGCCGAAAAAAAAACCCGGTCCACCCGGCACGCCGGGTTTAAACAATAAAAGTAAAAAATTAAAACACCTTGAATTTTTTGAATTTTTCCACAAATAATTTCCAGTGGTCGTTGAAATCCCAGTATTTGCCTCCGTAGGTTGTGGTGCCGGCGAGTATTGACGCCCTGAAATCTTCGGCTGTGGAGCCCTTGAATATCGTGAAAGCGTCCCCTATGCCGTCGAGCGAATGTGAATCAGAGCCTCCGGTGGCGGGAAGTTTCCAGTATGAATCGTTGAGTTTTTTCGCCTTCGGATCCGTGACCTTTCCTGCTATGGCGGGGTTAATCAGCTCCACCGCGTCAAAGTAAACATCGTCGTGCTTGTGTTCAATGACCTGCCTGAAGGCGCGCTCCCCGACGCTCGTGGTCAGGTATGAAAGCGGGTGGGGAACTATGCATATGCCGCCCTGGCCATGAATGGATTTGATGGTATCGATAAGGCCGGTGTAGCGCCTGATCCTTTTTTTCATGAAAAGCCCTATGAGGTGTCCTTTCAGCGTCGAAACCTCTTCGCCCATGATGACCTCTATCTTATAATTCATCTTTTTCGCGTATTCCTGCGCAGTTACTCCGCCCTTTATCTGGTCATGGTCGGTGATGGCAATGACCTTCAGGTCCGTATTTTTTTCCGCATAATCCACAATCTCTTCCGGTGTGCACACGGCATCGCCCACCGATGTGTGAAGGTGGTAATCCGCCTTTGAAAATCCCGCCGGGATCTTTGTTTCATTTTCAGCTGTTTTTGTCATTTTTCCCTCATTTTATGTTATTTGATATTTCTTCCGGCCACATTCTCCTGAACATATACCACTCTTCGGGATTGGCCGCTATTATTGTTTCCGCGGAGTTCATTATTGCCTGCGTGATGGTTTTTATATCATCATCCTTGTTTCCTGAAAGCTTATATTCTATTATATCACCGGGGGCGCCGTAAAAGGAATCTTTATCGCGCATGGCGCAGCCCACTATTATGGCCGCCCCGCTTTTTATGGCAAAACGCGCGGCCGCGGTCCCGACAAAAGTTTTTTTGCCGAAGAATTCCACTTCCACTGCTGACTTGTCCGTACTTGAAAGGGGCCGGTCCACAAGCACGTTGAGGATGCCGTTTTTGTTAAGGCAGGTGTACGCGTCCTTTAGGTTCTTGTTCGGAAGCACTATTTTAATGCCGTAGCGGTTCCTTGACTCCTGTATAAACTCCGAATAGCCGCCGCCGAGATCGTCAGCCACGGCCCAAACCTCGCCGGTGTCCTTATAATGTCCGGAGATTATCATGCCCGCCACGTCCCAGTTGGAAAAATGGAGGGTGCACACAACAAGCCCTTTTCCGGCGGCCAGGGCGGCATCGATTTTATCCATGTTCCTTAACGGCGGCAGGGAGGACATTTTTACCAGCTTGTGGATGTACAAAAATTCCACGTTAAATTTTCCGTAGTTTATGAAATTTTGCTCAACGGTTTTCTTAAGCTCCTGCTGTGTGGGTTTTCTTCCAAGTTTTTTTTCAAGGACAATTGTATAATTTGCGTAAACGTTGTCCCGTTTTTCCTTCCACAGCATAAAGACCGTCTTTGTTATGAACCCGGAGAGTGCATAAAGGGGTTTTATCGGCAGGGAAGAAATAAGCGCCTGAGCCGCTTTGAGTATCCAGTACATCATTTGATGCCGCCTTTCGTATTCCATAATTTTTTATAATAACTTATGTTCTTTTGGGCTATAATTTTCCATGTGAATTTTTTTGCTTTTGCCAGGCCGTTGTTTCCCAGCTTTTTTCTCAGCGCCGAGCTTTTTACAAGCGATCCGAGTTTGTCGGCCAGGTCCCCGTGGTTTTTTGTCTCGGCAAGAAGCCCGTTTTTGCCGTTGTCCACGACGTCGCGGTAACCGCTTATATTGAACGCCACCACCGGCTTGCCCGCGGCCATGGCCTCGAGCAGGACTATGCCGAAAGATTCGCCGAAAAGCGCCGGGGAGCAGAAAATATCGGCCGTGGCGAAATAACGGGGCAGTATTTCGGTGGAGACAAAACCCTCAAAGTGTATGCCACGTATCCTGTGTTTTATTATGTATTTTCTCAGGTTCGTAAGCAGCGGCCCTTTGCCGACGACTATGAGCCTGATGGCCGGGTACTTTTTTTTAAGCTCGCGGTAGGCACGGATTAGATATATCAGCCCCTTGCGTTTTTCTATCCTGCCGGTGAAGAGTATGTTTATTTTACCGTCGGAGAATTTTTCAAGCGGGGCGTTTTTTGGTGAAAAACGCTCCGTATCCACGCCGTTGGATATGACCTCTATGTCGTGGCCGGAAAAATATTTTTCAATGGATTTGCGCGCCGACGGGGAAACTGCTATCCTGCCGTGGAGTTTTTTCCAAATGGGCCTTAAAAACGAGCTTCCGAGCCTGTACCACGGATTCGCGTCAAAATTTGCGTGGAACGTGGCCACATTGAGCGACGTGGAGTTGTTTATCACGGCATGGGACAAAAACGGGACAAATGGCTCCTGCAAATGGATGATGTCAAACTTTTCCCTTTTAAGCGCCGCTATAACGTGCGCCGCGTTTTTTATCATTATGACCTGGCCGGTGGAGCCGTTGACCGTAAATGGGACGCTCCTGCCGAAGCGCAGGATATCGTTTTCGTCCCTGCTTGCCTCTTTTTTTGTCCTGCCCGTGATGACCCTGACCGTGTAACCGAGTTTTTTATATTCCTGCTTTAAGTGAAAGACATATTCCTGCACCCCGCCGTAAAGGGGGTAGTAGTAAGGGGTCACTATGGCGATTTTTTTGAAGGCCCTGCTTTTAGCCAAGAAAAAACTCCTTTAAGAAAGCTGATTTTTATCCTTATCATGCTGGTTCACGAAAATCTGCTGGAGCATGCACCACTGTGAAGGGTCGGCCCGCACCATTTTTTCCATCGACGCGACGATTTTTTGCGTCAATGCGAGCAGGTTTGCCTCCGTCCTCGGCGCGTTTTCAAGGTTCAGCACCTCTGGGACGAGCTTTATTTCGTATTCATCATTTTTATTGCGCGCGCATATCCCGGTGAATACAGGGGCCCCGGCCATGAGCGCGAGCTTTGCCGGGCCGCTGGGGATAAAAGCCTTTTCACCGAGAAAATCCATCTTATATCCAAGCCTGTCAAGGTCGCGGTCGCCCAGAAGGATAAGCACCTCTCCGGATTTTATGACCCTTATCATTGACTTTATGTCGGATGCGTCTATGACCTTCATGCCGAAACGGCCACGCGTCCTGGAAAACCAGCCGTACATAACCGGCGAAAGTTTTTCAACCACGACGTTAACCCTGCCCGGAAACAGGCTTGCGGCGTAGCCGCCCGCCACGTCCCAGTTGCCGCAGTGCATGGATATTATGATGCATCCGCGTTTTTGCACGAGAAATTCATTTATAGCCGGAACTGTTGCCGCTCTGAAATAAGCGTCGCCTTTCGGCTCCACGTGTTTCAGCAGTTCTTCGCGCTTCCTGAACAGGTCAAAGTAATATCTGGCGTATATGCCGAAGCCTCTTTTTACCATATTCTCGTTAAAATCAGCGCCGGCCGCGCGTTTTAAATTATACCTTAAGGTCTCCCTGCGGCCCCTGTTAAAACTGTAGGAAAAAAATCCGAAGAGGCTAAAAACAAAATATCCCGCTTTACGCGGGATATTTTGTATTATGATCTCTGCGATTTTCAGCAGTATCCGCAAATTAATTTCCCTTGATGAAATCCTCGACCATTTTCTTTGCCGTTGAGTCCGAGTACTGCTTCGGCGGCGTCTTCATGAAATAAGCCGAAGGCCCTTCGAGCATTCCGCCGATGCCCCTGTCGAGCGCGATCTTCGCGCATCTTACCGCGTCGATGATGACGCCGGCGCTGTTCGGGGAATCCCAGACTTCAAGTTTGAGTTCAAGATTTAAGGGAACCTCTCCAAAATTGGAACCCTCTATCCTGATATAGCACCATTTTCTGTCCTTTAACCAGGGAATATAATCGCTGGGTCCGACGTGGACGTCTTCACCGGCGTTTATCTTGTTCTGCATCTGGCTGAGCACCGAGTTGGTTTTTGATATTTTCTTGGATACAAGGCGTTCGCGTTCGAGCATATTCATAAAATCCATGTTGCCACCGAAATTGATCTGATAGGTCTTGTCAATCCTGCAGCCCCTGTCGCCGAAAAGTTTTGTCAAAACCCTGTGTACGATAGTCGCTCCGACCTGCGATTTTATGTCGTCGCCGATTATGGGCACTCCGGCTTTCTTGAATTTTTCGGCCCATGCGGGTGTTGAGGCTATAAATACCGGTATGGCGTTGACGAAGGCCACTTTTGACTTTAATGCTTCCATCGCGTAAAACTGGACGGCATTTTCAGATCCAACGGGAAGATATGAAACCAGCACGTCGGCTCCGGTCCTTTTAAGAACCGCGGCCACGTCGACAGGTTTTAAAGATGATTCTTTGATGACGGTCTTATAGTATTTTCCGAGTCCGTCAAGGGTCCTGCCCCTCATAACTTTGATGCCGGTTTTTTTAATTTTAGCGAACTCAATTGTGTTGTTCGGGAAGGATTCCAGCGCGTCCTTGACATCCTTGCCGACTTTGTTAGCGTCGACATCAAAAGCAGCAACAAGCTCGATATCCTTTATCCTGTACCCGCCGAGGTTTGCGTGCATTAAACCCTGGATCTGCGCGTCATCTTTAACGTTTTTGTAGTACTCAAGCCCCTGTATGAGGGACCATGCGCAGTTTCCCAGCCCGGCGATTGCCAACTTGATTTTCTTTTCCATTTCTTAAATCCTCCTATATATTCCTATTTTTTTATATCCAGCTTCTGTGCCTCTGTAAAAACGAGCCACATTCGCTGGATGACCGTGATGAATGAAACAACGCTTATCACGGCAAGCATAAAAACAACCAGATTGAATAACAATCCTATTATAAGGGCAATAAGGCGCTCCGGCCTGGTAAAAAGGCCGATTTCACAGTCGATCTTAAGGCCGCCGGCCCTTGCCCTGATGTAGCTGATGCTAAAAGAAAGGAACATTGTAGAATAACTCAGTATGATTCCGTTAAAATCATTTTTACCGGTGTAATATACCAGAAGCCCCAGGTATAAAACCCCTTCGGCGAACCTGTCGACCGTAGAATCAAGAAAACCGCCGAATTTTGTCTTTTTATCGGTCATTCTCGCCAGGGCGCCGTCAAGCATGTCAAACATCGATGAAAACAGTATAATGAATGCCGCTATAACAAATTTCCCCGCAATAAGGAAATAAACGGCCGGGAGCAGAAGGATAAAGCCCAGCCACGTAAGAAAATTCGGCGTAACGCCTGTTTTATTTAAAAGAGCGATTATAGGAACAAGTATTTTTTGTAAAAAACCCTTCAAAGTATCCCGTACTTCTTTATATCCCATTTTAGAAAAAAAAACTCCTGTAAATGAATAATTTATTTTGTGAATTATTAACAACCCGATTGTTATACCATTTTAACCGGATGTTTGTCAATATTTAATTAATCCCGGGACAGACCGCCCGGGCTGGTTTAAAGGGTGGAAAAACCGACCATATCCTATATCGGGTCGGGAAAATGGCGCGAAAAAAATTGTTTTCCTTTTGTCCTTGCGTTTTTTTGGGTTTATCAATACTATATTAGGGGTACATGCGGGCAAATTTGAGTTTCAGGGAGTGAAAATGGAAACATCGGGCGTAATTTTATGGTCCGTCCTGGCATTTTTTGCCCTGGCGCATGTTTTTACGGTTTATATCTGGAAGTTGCCGGGGTCCAATTGGGCCAGGCAGTGGATAGAACCGGGTTTTATCGCCCTTTTAATTGCCGTCATTATCCGCATCTTCCTTTTACAGGGATACAGGATACCCAGCCAGTCCATGGAAAACACCCTTATTATAGGAGACCAGATACTGGAGACAAAATTTTCATATTCAGTCACGCTTCCCTGGGACGACCGTGCCTACATAAAAACAGCATCCCCGAAAAGGGGTGATGTGATAATCTTTAAATATCCCGAGGATACAAGGATATTGTTCGTAAAAAGGTGCATGGGGCTTCCCGGGGATGTCATTGAAATAAGGAAAAAGGCCCTTTTCGTCAACGGCGCCGAGGTAAAAGAGGCTTATGCGGTCCATAAGGACCCTGAAATTTTTCCTGAAGACGACAATGTCAGGGACAATTTCGGGCCGGTTCAGGTCCCGCCGGGCGAGTTTTTTGTGATGGGCGACAACAGGGATTATTCGCTCGACTCCAGATTCTGGGGATATGTGCCTTTCAGCCTTATTAAAGGAAGGGCCTGGCTGATATACTGGCCGCCTAAAAGATGGGGGATAATACGGTAAAGGCAAAACCAATAAGTTCAAAGGAGTTTTTTATGCCCGGGCTTTATATCCACATACCTTTTTGCCTCCAGAAATGCCCATACTGCGATTTCGCTTCGTTTGATGATATTTCCTACATGGCGGATGATTATATCGGCGCGGTTATAAAAGAACTCAAAGACGCGGCAAAAAACGCAAAAAAGGGGTTTGACACCCTTTTTATCGGCGGTGGCACGCCGACGGCTCTTAATGAAAAAAACCTGGACGCGCTTTTTTCCGGGATTTACTCCACCTTTCCAAGAAAAAATTTCAGGGAGATAACAATCGAGGCAAACCCCGAGACAATAACCGCAAAAAAAGCAAAGCTATTGGCCGCAAATGTGACGCGCGTTTCAATGGGATGCCAGAGCTTCAGCGACTCAGAACTTAAAAGTCTGGGAAGGATACACGACAGCAACGCCATCGGCAGGGGGTTTGAAATATTAAGGGGTGAAAAAATAGAAAATATCAACCTTGATATCATATACGGCCTCGAGGGGCAGGGGGTGGAAAGCGCACTTTACTCGGTCAATGAGGCGGTAAAATCAGGGCCGGAGCATATTTCATTTTATATGATGACACTTTACGAAGATACCCCTTTCGGTGAAAGGGCCCAAAAAGGGTTTTTAAAACTGCCCGGGGATGAAATAATTGAGAGTATATATATGGAAGGGTGCGCCGCCCTGGAAAAGGCTGGTTACAGCCAGTATGAGATATCAAATTTTTCGAAGGCCGGCAGGGAATGCATCCATAACCTGAATTACTGGAACCAGGGGGAATACCTGGGCGCCGGGTCGTCGGCAGCATCTTACCTTAACGGCAAAAGGAGGGTAAACACAGCCTCCCCTGAAGAGTATATTAAAAAAATTAAAAGGGGCGAAAGCGCGGTGGAAACATCCGAGGAGACAACCCCTGATTTGTATTTAAAGGAATATATAATGCTGCGCCTGAGAACAGTCATGGGGATGGATACGCGGGAATTTAAAAGGGTTTTTAACTTTGATTTTAACGCAAAGTATAGTAATATTATTGAAAACCTCGTGGAGGCCGGGCTCGCGCGGGCCGGGAATGATAATTTTCACCTTACCCGAAAGGGTTTTTTGCTTTCAAACGAGATAATAGGAAAATTCTTTTAGCCGGAAGGAGGATATATGGACATCATCGAACAGGTAACAGAAATGGCAAAGAGAGCGAAAGCCGCCTCATATATCCTGATGAACATATCCACTGATTTGAAAAACGGCGCATTAAGGGCGGTTGCGGCGTCGCTTGATAAAAACAGGGGTGAAATAAAAAGGCGTAACGCCCTTGATATAGAAAACGGCAGAAAGAAAAATCTTACAGCCGCCTTCCTGGACAGGCTTATGCTCGACGACAGCCGAATAGATGCCATGATAAAGTCTTTAAACGATGTAATTGCGCTTCCCGACCCGGCCGGGGAGATAACATCCAGCGTGAAGCGGCCCAACGGCATGGAAGTGCTGAAAATGAGGATGCCGCTCGGCGTTGTGGGTATAATATTCGAATCGCGGCCGAACGTGTGCGTCGAGGCTTCATCCCTTACCCTGAAATCCGGCAACAGCGTGATATTGCGCGGCGGCTCCGACGCCTTTAATTCCAACACGTGCCTCGGCGGGCTCATCAGGGAAGCAATAGCGTCAGCCGGACTGCCCGCGGATGCGGTGAGCGTGGTTGCCACTACGGACAGGGAGGCTGTCGGCGAGATGCTGAAGTTAAAACAGTACATAGACGTAATAATACCGCGCGGGGGCAAGGGGCTGGTGGATTTCGTCGCTGAAAATTCGCGCATACCGGTCATTTACCACGACGCTGGCGTCTGCCACACTTACGTGGACGCGGACTGCGACATCGCAATGGCCGTGAGGGTTTCCGTGAACGCGAAGGCGCAGAGGCCGTCAACGTGCAATTCAATGGAGACACTGCTGGTTAATGCGGCCATAGCGGAAAAATTCCTGCCGGCGGTTGAAGCCGAACTTTTAAAGGCGAAAGTTTCCATAAAGGCGGACGAAAGCGCCATGAAGTATTTAAAATCCGCGGCGCCGGCCGTTGAAGAGGATTTTTACAGGGAATACAACGATTACATACTGAATATAAAAATTGTCGGAACCATTGACGCCGCCATCGCGCATATAAACAAATACGGCTCTCACCATTCCGACGCCATAATAACATCAGACGCTTTGGCCGCGGCGCGTTTTGAAAAAGAGGTTGATTCGGCCGCGGTTTTTGTGAACGCCTCGACCAGGCTCCACGACGGTTTTGAGTTCGGCCTCGGAGCTGAGATGGGCATATCAAACCAGAAATTGCATGTGAGGGGGCCCATGGCGTTAAAAGAGCTGACATCCGAAAAATATGTGGTCAGGGGAAGCGGGCAGATACGTGGATGAAAAACCGCAGAATATAGGCATTTTCGGAGGAACTTTCAACCCGCCGCACCTCGGCCATCTCGCCCTGGCAAGGGAGGCCCTGAAAGAATTTTCCCTTGAAAAAATATTTTTCATCCCTGCTTTTATGCCGCCGCACAAGGAGCCGCGCAACGTGATAGACGCCGAACACAGGATGGCGATGGTAAAACTTCTGCTCGAGGGAGACGCCGGCCTGGAACTCTGCGATTTTGAAATAACAAAAAAATCGGTTTCATATTCCATAGATACCGTCAGGTATTTTAAAAACGAATACCCCTCGACAAAGATACATTTTCTCATAGGCTCGGACGCGTTTTACAACATCGACACGTGGAAACAGAGCCAGGAACTGATGAGCCTGATTGATTTTATAATATTCCCGCGCGCGGGCAACACAAAGGAAATGATAGCGCGCAAATTCGGAAACCTTTCAAATGTGGTGTACTGGGCGCACACCAGCCTGATACACATATCCTCCACCGACATAAGGTACAGGCTGCGCAGCGGGGACGACTGCGCGGCGGAACTCGGCGCGGACGTGGCGGGGTATATAAGGGAAAACAAACTTTATATATGAAAAACAGGAATGTTATAATATGCGCCGCAGTTTTTTTCATGATTTTTTTTACCGCCGTCCTTAACGCGGTATCTATTACATCCATAAGCGACAACTCACCGGCATTAAAATATTCAAAATTTGAGATCACCATGAACCTTGATACATCATACGCAAATCCATTTGACCCGGCGCAGATTGATATAACTGTTAATTTAACGTCGCCGGCAGGGGTTACGCACAGCGTAGAGGGGTTTTATTTCCAGGATTATATACGCGGCGGCGATTTTAACGCGCAGTCGCTTATCGCAAACGGGCCGCCGTGCTGGAAGGCGCGTTTCGCTCCTGATGAGGCCGGGCTATGGAATTACACGGTTTCGGCCGTGGACGCCTCCGGCGCCACATCAACCGTGCAGAATAATTTTACGGTAAATGACTCGCCTTCAGACGGGTTTGTCCGCGTATCGGGCAATGACCCTGATTATTTTGCCTTTGATTCAAAAAAAGCCTTTTTCCCGGTCGGTGAAAATATTGGCTGGGCCGGAGCAGGCAGCACCTACCAGTTTGACGCGTGGCTGGGGGCGCTATCCTCACAGGGAGGGAATTTTGTCCGTATCTGGCAGGCGCCGTGGGATATGTCAATCGAATGGGCAAATTCATACAGCACGGGGACGACGCTTCCGGGTAATTATATATCAAGGATGCAGCAGGCATGGGAACTGGATTATGTCCTGAATGAATGCTCGCAAAAGAATATTTACGTAATGCTCATGCTGATCAATCACGGAAGTTTTTCAACCACAACGGACACAAACTGGTCCACAAATCCTTATAACATAACGGCAAATCCTTACGGCGGTTTCATGAACACGCCGGACCAGTTATGGTTAGATACGCAGGCGAGGGTTTATTTACAGCGAAACTGGCGCTATATGATATCGCGCTACGGCCATTACACATCGCTTATGGCGTGGGAAATATTAAACGAGATGGAATGGATAGATAATTATTCAAACGATGTGGCGGCTTCCGCAGCGTTCCACCAGGCAATGGGGGATTATTTAAAATCAGCCGACCCTTACAAACATCTTGTGACCACAAGTTACGCGAATGCCCTTTCATGGCCAACCGACGTCTGGAACGCGGGCATGCAGATAGTCCAGCAGCACAATTACGGCGGTTCGGATATGTTTTTTAGGACGTCATCGATAGTTGGCAAGTTGCAAGTTTTATTGCNNGGAAAATACGCTGGACCCGACGGGAATATTCATTCACAACACAAACTGGGGCTCTTTTACGGCAAAGGCCGCGGGCGGAGGTTTTCCGTGGTGGTGGGACACATATGTGCACCCGTTGAACCTTTATTACCGGTGGAAAGGGATATCATCATTTGTAGCCGGCGAGGACCTTGATATGCATTCATACAAACCGGTTACTTTTTCCGCCGCGTGTTCGATTGCGGCTGACGCGGTTGTTTCCCCGGCCCTTACGCAGTGGGGAATGAAAAGCCCGGGCAGCAGCTTCACCGTAAACAGCGACGGTTCAATAACTCCGGACGCGACAAACCTTGCCGGTTATCTTTACAGCGCAAATAAATCCCAGTACAGAAATCCGCCGGTATTTTATGTAAATTTTGCAAAGGCGGGAAAGTTTATTGTGAATGTAGGAAGTGTTTCCACATGGAACCCAAATACGCTTTCAATAACCCTGGACAACGGGACGCCGGTAAATTTTGGTTCCATAACCACAAACGCCTACTATCAGATATCAGTTCCTGCCGGAACCCATACCATAGAGGCTGATTCAACAGGCAGCGACTGGTTCCAGGTGCTTTCATATACTTTCACCGGATATACGGGAGCGCTAAGGTGCGCCGCGTTATCCGGGACCGACAGGGTGCTTGGAAATGTGCAGTCGAGATATTACACATACGGCTCAACGCAGACCCCGGAAATAACAGGCGGCGTGCTGTCAGTTAACAGCCTTAACAGGGACGGAAAATGGATGTGTGATTTCTGGGACACGGACGCAGGCACGGTTTTATCCAGCGCGACAGCCGTGGTCAGCGCGGGCGCATCATCAATCGCCCTGCCCGGAATTTCAAAAGATACAGCCTTTAAATTATATTACACAGGCGGGGCTGCCACGGCCACTCCGGCGGCAACAGCGGTAATTACACAGACGCCAACCCCGGCCGCAACGCAGGACAACCACGGGGACAACAGTTATTATAATTTTGAGGACGGCTCTTCCATGGGATGGAACGTTGATGAAGGGGATATGATTAATACGACATTTAACGCTTATGCCGGAGAACGTTCCATTGCCGTAAATGTGAGCGCGGCGGCGGCCACGCAGGCAACATTTTATATTTCAAACAGGGTATTGACGCATGGGTCAAATATTATAACCGCGCATGTTTATATACCGGCGTCGGCGGCCGGCATTTCCGGCAGGATATATCTGCAGGACAGCAACTGGACATGGTTCGACAGCGGAAAAACATCGCTGACAGCCGGAGCGTGGAACACGCTGTCATGGAACATTTCAAGCCTATCTTTCGTTAACACATGCAACGATGTTGGCATAATGCTCGATTTTGCTTCGGCGTTTGACGGCACATATCAGGTGGATTCCATAGATTTTAAGCAGACGCTTGGAGAGGCAACCCCGGTGCCAACGGCTGCTTTTGTCCCGTCAAAAGAGGTATTTATTTATCCGTCGCTTGTTAAAAACAACGACAAAACAATTTGTTTTAATAATCTTTCCGGAAATAATAAAATAATGATATTCAACCTCAATGCCGAGCTTGTAAAATTAATCGACACAGCCGCCGGTCAGCAAAATTACTGCTGGCCGGTGCCGTCAAGGCTCGCGCCGGGGTTATACGTTTATATAATAACGGGACAGGAAAAAATGATCCGGGGCAAATTTGCGGTTGCCAGGTAGGGTCGGAAATATTGGAGGGACTATGAATGTTAAAAAGGCGGTTTTTGCGTGGAGCGGCGGAAAGGACAGCGCGTACGCAATGTATGAAATAAAAAAATCGGGCGGTTATGACGTCATGGCATTGCTGACAACGGTCACAAGGGACTACGACAGGATAAGCATGCACGGCGTGCGCACCGAACTGCTTGAGGCGCAGGCTGAAGTATTAAAGGTTCCGCTGAAAAAGGTTTTTATCGGAATAAAAGCCTCGAACATAGAATATGAAAAAAATATGGAAAAGGCGCTTCTTGAATACAGGGACAAAGGGGTGGAATGCGTGATATTCGGCGATATATTCCTGGAGGATTTGAGACAATACCGGGAAAACAACCTGGCCAAACTTGGCATGAAAGCAGTATTTCCATTGTGGAAAAAAGATACTGCGAAACTGGCGGAGTCGTTCATATATGAAGGCTTTAAAGCCGTGCTTGCGTGCGTGGACGGAAAAATCCTCGATAAAAGTTTTGCGGGAAGGGAATACGACCGCTCGCTTTTAAAGGATCTGCATCCAACTATTGACCCGTGCGGAGAGAACGGCGAGTTCCATTCGTTTGTATACGCCGGGCCGGTTTTTGACCGGGAAATAGCGGTGAAAAAAGGGGAAGTGGTGTTGCGGGAAGAAAGGTTCTGGTATTGCGATTTAATGAATACAATATGAAATATGACATTGTATTTGGCAATGGGAAAAATTTTGAGGTTAGCGGTCAATTTTTGGCAGGCACAACACAACGGCAGGTAGCGGAATCATATTTAAAAATGTCAAAAATAATCGGGACAATGCCTTCAATTTCAGTTAAAACCGACGTCAGCGCAAAGGGCCACAAAGGGCATGGAGTTTTTTGAAATAATAATATGGCAACGACATAAAGGATATCATGATAAAAGCGGATCACCTATAATACTGTTACGGCGGAAAAGCCGGTTGACATGTTGAACAGAGGAACGATATTGCCGTAGACTGCCCAAATTCATTTAAAATGTCAGATACTAATATTCCAACCGATACAGACGCCATGGGCCTTGGCACCAACGCCGACCAGATTAAATGAGTGTTTTAAAAGTTCTTGTTGATATGTACGGCGGCGGATGTTAAAAATATATTTAAATTTAAGTAAAAATTAAGACGGCAGGTTTGACATTAGGCCGCTGTGCCTTATTCCGCTAAATATTGTAAAAAAATAATGCATGCGCCTTTATATATGGTATAATAATTTTATGATAAAAAGGGAATTCTCGAGCGGCACACAAATTAAATTTGTCGTTATGGACAAAATAAGGATTCCGGTATTAATATTCTTTATAATAATTTTGACATTCATATCTTCCGGCTGCCTTTTTATACGCCCCTTCACTCCGTCGGCCCGCCTTGTACAACCGGGTAATTTGTATTATGCTTTTTCGTATGACATGAGCCAGTTCACTTCGGAATATTCATCATCGTTTACAACCCCGGATACCATAAAGTCCCTGCAGGACAATGACCTGGATTTTGGGCTTTGTATGCGCCTTTACAGCACACCATCCGAAATTGGGCTGTTTAGCGTTGGTTATGGGACGTATGCCATGGATTATAAATACGCATTTTCAGATCCGGCGCGCGATTGGCTTTTAAGCGCTATTAACATGACCCTTGATATCAGCACCATGGGAAATTTGCGTTTGGGAGGATCCGCCGGAATGGATTTTAATTTAGTGATAAACAAGGATCTCCCTTTTGATTTTGTAACCGCTGCTTACTACCAATATTTTAATATGGATTCCCTGCAGGGGCCGGACGAGATGTCTTATTTTCCTTCCAACGCGCGCCCATATCCCCAGGCCCTGTTTTTTTACGCCGGACTTGAACTTGGCGCCATAAAATCCTGCCCGGTATCTTTGGGCGCCGGTTATTTGTTTTATCTCGGCAAACCAGGCAATGCCACCCTTGATTTTAATTATAATCCGGTATTTCTGATGGCGTCCGTCAAATACGGTTTGCTCAGCCTGCCCGACAAAAAGGCGCCGCCCGATGCCGTAACAACGGACGTTAAGCCCGATTTTTATTCATCAACCGCATCAAAATTAATGCGGGACGGGGCATATAAAGAAGCCTCACAAACTCTTTTAAACGGACTTGACAGGTATCCTGACGATTACGAACTTAACCTTATGATGGGCAACTGCAGTTTAAAACTGAACGATAAAAAGCTTTCCTATTTTTACCTGAAAAAAGCCCTTGAGGCCAGACCTGACGATACAAAGCTTTCATCGCAGACCTCAAAACTGGAAAAGGAGTTACTGAATGACAAATAGATTATGGCTTTGCGCTGTTATAATGATCCTGTTTTCGGGGAGTCTTTTTGGGGCTTTTTTTGACGAAGCACCTTCGGGGGGGCTCGGAGAAAAAGGGCAGTTCTATACGGACCTCGGAGTGTATTCTTCGGCAAATATAGCCAGCGTTCTTCTAGGGATGCATACTGATTTTGGCACCGGCCTTGCGGACCTTAGCGCATTTTATGATATATATTCAGCCTCTTCATCCCTTAAATTCGCATTTTTGCAGGATTCCGGCCTGCCCTCAGCTTTTAATATGCGCGTCACAAAATACATATCGCAGCCCGGCTGGGCTTATTGTCCGGGCTTATCCTTCAACTTTCCGTTTTTTTCCAACGTTTCCCATTTTACAATATCAGCCTCATTAAGATATTCCACGGTTGATTTTACGGGAACAAGCGGTGAAGACACATATTACTTGAACCAGGGGCTGTCTGATTATTTTTACGCGGGTGTGGAAGCTTTTACTTCTTCCGACATGCCCATGATAATCCACATAGGCATTGCGGCTGCCGCCATTCCGCGCTCCAATACAACAGAGATACATTACGCTTTAATTGTTTCGTCGGATTACGGCCTGTTGCATTTAATACCCGATAAAATACCAGCGCAAGCGCGGATAAAAGACTCTGATGCCGCCGGAAAATTTCAATATCTGGACAAGGCCAGACAGGAATCAAAGGCCGGCAATTTCGGCATAGCATTGCAAACGCTTATGGAAGGATTGCGCGTATATCCCGGCGACCTTGAACTTACCCTGATGGCCGCGGCGACATTTTCGGATTCAGGCGACATGACAACCGCCGCGCAGTATTATAAAAAAGCTGTTGAAATTTCACCTGATAATAAAGAGGCGCTGGACGGATTAAAAAAATCCCAAAAGGGGCCGGACAAATGAAAAAATTTTTCCTGTTGCTGCTTGTATTCCCTTTGTTATTTACAGGATGCGCGTCGATGGACATTTACAAGTTTAGGGATAATTCACGAAAAGTTTTCAAATTCAACATCCAGGACCCTGGCAAGTCCACGGGAGCGGAAAACAAGATTAACGTAATGGACATCTCCGTGGCTGTTATGCCATTTGTTGACAACAGGGATATAAACACAATGACCCACGCTACCTCCATTCCGCTCTCTGTTTTGGCCGCCAAAACACTTTCCGTGGATGCGGAGAAATACGGCATATTCAAAAGGACGGTAATGGCCCCGTACTCTATTTTCGACGGCAAATCCTTGACCGTTGACGCAGATACTTTCGGTGTCATTACAAAAACATGCGGAACAAAGGCTGTTATGTGGGGCGTAATTGACACGATGGATTTTAAAATGGAGCCTTCAAATGAATTCGGAAAATATAACCTCATCCTGACTATAACAGGAAATATTAAAATGATGCTGAAGCCCGGGATAACCGCTTATATTCATGATTTTTCCAAAACCCAGACATACTCATTTGCCAATTCCGGGATATTCACATATTCTTACGACGATTTTGACAAATTAAGCCCACAAATTTTGGGGTTCATGGACTGGGTTATGAAATCAGAGTTGGACAATATAGCCTCAAATTCAGGGGAGATCCTTTCAGGAAAAAATGTTGCCCCGGTTGAACTTCCCTCCGACGTCATCACATATTCAGGTAACATGGTCTATTCGATGAAAGAGGTCAGTAATATTACCGCGGGATATACCATGCTTGACGAGCTTATGGGGATTGCTGGAGGCATACTTGGCGCATATATCGTTGAAGCCACGGCAGGAGGAGGCAGCGGGGGCTTTAACACGGGATTTTTCGCACTTTTCGTTGGGTATCCGGTTGGCATGTTGTCTGGTATGCTTATAACAAATTTAATTACGAATCAAATGAAAGAGGACGCTCTGGATAAGACCTCGTTTTACGCCCAGGCGCCGCCTTTCCCTGATATTAAAAACAGGAAGGATATAGTTTTTTCCGCAACTTTGCTTGTTTCAAAATTTTAACAGGATAACTTCAATTATATTATAACGGGCCAGAAGAAAGCCCTAATTCTTGGAAAATCCGCGGGTGCGAGACAATACCTGCAATTGTTTTTGCATAATTTGGAATATTTTCCGATTGTTTCGGGAATTGAAAGGCGGTGGCTTATGGCAAAGGTTGTTGTTTACACAAGAAACGGTTGTAAATATTATGATGACGGCTCATGGGTTTATTCCGGAAAATATTATGAATATCATGAGGATTCCTGGATTGATAAGGAAGGCAAACAGGTTGGCATTGCAAAAGAGTATCCTGAAAACGGCCGGTTTTAATGGATAAAATTTATTTATATTATTAATATTCTTTATGATATAATCACAATACAGACAATCATGGGGCGGAAGACCAATAAAAACACACTTATTTTATTGTTATTTTTCTATCGGGGGAGTTAATTTGAGGCTAAAAAAGGGGAACGGCGGAATCCGGCGGGACATGAAGGCTCTTAATGAATTCATGGACAAATTTCCGTCAATGATGATGATAACCGACGGCAATGCGCGGGTAAAAAGAATAAACAACGCCATGGAAAAATATACAGGCGTAAGCCGCGGCGCCGCCGCCGGGATGATGTGCGGCGACCTTATCTGCTGCGCCAACAGGCTGAAAAGCGGGCCTGAATGCGGATGCGGAAAAGAATGCCCGGACTGCGGCGTAAGAAAGGCCATAGAATACACATTTAAAACCGGAAAACCCGTTGAAAATAAAGAGGTTGAATTTTCATCAAAACATCCGGGCGGAAAGATAAAACGCATCCTTTTAATATCAACCGTCAGGATAACGACAAACCGGGAAAATTCAGTGCTCGCGGCTTTTGACGATATCACGGGCAGAAAATCCGTTGAAACAGCCCTCAAAAAAAACAATAAAAAACTTAAAGAGCTTGATTCCATGAAATCCAATTTTATTTCAATGGCCTCGCACGAACTCCGCACGCCAATCGCGATAATAAAAGGGTATACGGCTGTAATAAGGCAGGAACTGGAAAGGCTCGGCATTGACAGCGTTATAGGAGGATATCTTGATGCCATTGAACTCAATTCAAAAAAACTGGAAAATATCACAGAAGATTTGCTTGACAGTTCGCTAATACGCGGGTGCGGGCCGCGCCTGGATAAAGCGCCGGTTGACGCCGTTAAAGTATTAAGAAAATGCATATCAACCGCCGATGAACAGGCTGGCAGGAAAAACATTTCCATTGTTGAGGAGACTGAAACCGATTGCCTTATTGTTGAGGCCGATGAACCGCGCCTTTCAAGGGCAATAGGGAATTTACTTGATAATGCGGTAAAGTTTTCCTCCGAGGGGTCGAAAGTAACGGCGGGAATCAGCTTTATAAACGAAAAAAAGTTCATGCTGCCCGATAAATCGCCTATAAAGGCCGCAGGCCCGTACGCGTTGATTTTTGTTAAGGACTCGGGCCCCGGAATTACAGGCAAAGACATGGAACATATTTTTGACAGCTTTTATCAGGGTGACAATTCCATTAAAAGGGAACACCCGGGGATGGGGCTTGGATTGTCTACGGCCAGGGATATAATCATGGCCCACGGCGGCGGGCTTTGGGTGGAATCAAGGGGAAAAGGGAAAGGGGCGGTGTTTTATATTGTGCTGCCGGCGGGCGAGAGGGGCAATAAATGAAAAAGAAAATAATGATAGTCGACGATGCCGAAAGCATGATAGTTCTTACTAAAATAGCCCTTGATGACCCCGGATGGGAAATTAAGACGGCCATGAGCGGTGAGGAATGCCTTAAAAAGGTCAGGGAAGAAAAACCGGACCTTGTTCTGCTTGACATAATGATGCCAAAGATGTCGGGATACGAGGTTTGCAGGGAGATAAAATCAGAGAGCGGCACGGATGACATCCAGATAGCTTATTATACGGCTCTATCGAGGGCCGACATTGAAAATGAAATAAAAAAAACAGGGGCGGATGATTATGTCCCAAAAGGGCTGCCGCTGGAAGAATTAAAGCAGAAAGTCCGCTTGATACTAAACCGCATGTAAAATTTGTCTGCTTGTGTTTTGCTCCAGCAAGGGCGGACTTATATGTCCGCCCGCGCCATGTGCCCTGCTTGCCGGTCAGGCGGAACTTTTTTACGGCCGCCGTCCAGGTTTTCAGTTGAGGAGGATTACACAGCAAATAAAGTGTAATTAAAGTTTTACCTTTGCTTAACTGACATAGTAGGTGATGTCGAAAAACCTGTTGCACTGTTTATCCCGTGTATATGGCATTTTTCTCGGATTGCCGCCCGGTATAATAATGACGGACTCTTGCAAGGCCATCAGATGAGCGGCGCAAGGCCGATAAAAATGCCATATACACGGGATCTGGCAGCATTGGCGGGGTTTTTCGACAGCACCTAGTAGTTATTGTTGGACGCCTGGCCGTAAAAAAAACACCGCCCACCCGGACAATTTATTTTGATATTGGTTTGACTTGGGTACAAATTTGCCTTATTATATAAATAATGAATTTGCACCAATAATATTCACCGGGGAAGTGTTTTTATGGAAAAGTTCAGGGGCGAAGTTAAAAGGACAATTCTGATTATAGCGTCATTACTGTTTATTCCGGCGTTTGCCTGCGCTGACGACACAATCTGGAACAGGGTCTTCTTTGGGGATTTTACTAATATATACGACAATGCCGTTATAAACCCGGTCGAGACATCCCTTGTCACGGCCGGATTCGCCGGGGCCACATATCTTGTCATGAAAAACGACGCATGGCTCGCGTCGCTTATTACCAAAAACAGGAGCAAAGCCGCGGATAATTTTTATGATTTTTTCAACAATGCGGGAGACGGGGTTTATGTGCTTGCCGGCGATGCGGTGCTTTTTGCCGTCGGCGGGGAACGCGAGCGTTATGTCGCCCAGCGTATAGTCGAGGGGATGGCGGTTTCCGGGATCATATCATACGCGGGTAAGGTGGTGTTCGGCCGGGAAAGGCCAACAGCCGGCAACGGACCTTACGAGTTCAGTTTTTTTAATTTTGGAGACAATTCATACCCTTCGGGCCATACCACAGTTGCTTTTATGTGGGCCACAATTGTGGCCGATACTTACGCGAACGACACACATGGAATATCGTACCTGGCCTATCCGGTTGCCGCACTGTGCGGGGCGGCGCGTATATATAAAAACATGCACTGGCCAAGCGACGTGCTGGCAGGGGCGCTTATAGGCGTTGTGACCGGCAAGGCGGTCTGTTTGTTCGATGACAGGGAAAGTTTCTCGTTTGACCCTTCCATAAACGGGCTTAAATTCGCGATGAGTTTTTAAAGAGGGAGAGACGGTGAAAAAAAAGATATTTTTTATTGTAATTGCCGTACTTGCATTTTTTTCCTTTTGTTTCGCGGAGGATAAAAATGACGGCGGCGACGGCGAAGTAACCACGATATATAACGAACCCACCACACTGGTATATCCTTCATTCTGGCACACGCCTTTCGGCATACACAGGGGAACGCCGTTTTATTTGAATGTTTTTCTCGGCGGGCGCACCTATTTTGACGACCCGGAGGGGCTGGCATGCACAAAACTCCTTAAGGATTACGGCGCCATAAACAAGGGGCGTGACGACTGGCAGTTGACGGTTTACGGCGTGAATTCCGGAAGGGGAGAGGTTATCTACAATGTATCCATGCACGCCCTCGCGATATTCGGAAGCAAAGGTTCCGGCGACGGCGAACTTTTAAATCCAAAGGGCATCGCGTGCAACGAATACGGCGACGTTTATGTCGCCGACACCGGCAACAACAGGGTCGTAAGGTTTTTTAACAATGACAGGCGGGTGAAATTCATCCGCAATATAGGGGGCGCGGGTTCCGAACCGGGAAAGCTGATGCGGCCGTCATACGTCGCCCTTGATTCCTCCGGGAGGATATACGTTTCCGACACCGGAAACAACAGGATAGAAATATTTTCAAGGTCCGGCGGATATCTTTCAGTCATCGGGCAGGACAGGGGGGTTTTTAACCCGCAGGGAATATGCGTCAGCGATGACGGCGAGAGGTACACCGGGCTAAAGGATAATTTTATTTACCTGATAGACGGAAATAACGACAGGCTCCAGAAATTTGACATGTCTGGCAACCTGGCCGGATCCATAAGGGTCAACGAGGTTCTCGGTAAAAATGTTTCTCTCACAACGCTGGCGCAGGATTATTACGGGAACCTTTACATCGTGGACAATCTCAATTCCATGATATACAAATTTACCCCGGATTTGAAATTTATAACTTCCTACGGCAGTTACGGGACAAAGGATTACGAGTTCGAGCGCCCGACGGGCATCGCCATATATAAGCATTACGGCCAGGTTTTTGTATCCGACAAAAATTCGGCGCAGTATTTCTGGCTTGGCAGCGACGCATCCGATTTTTCCGTGTCGCAGATAAAAAACCAGCCTTCGACAAGGCTCCAGTTTGATTTTAAGCTGACGGAAAAAAGTTTCATCACACTGCAGATGGCCGACGCGCAGGGCAATACCGTGGAGATATGCACCGGCATCGGAGCCGAGATGGGGAAAAATTCGGTTGACTGGGATGTCCCGGCAAAATACGCCGCATTGATAAAACCCGGCGGAGTCTACAGCGTTATCCTGAGGATAATGTCCACCTACTCTTCATATCCACATATTGAAAAAGTGGTAAAATCAAATATCACAATAATGACGGGAAATTAGAATAAAATGCAATAAAAATTAGGGTAATATCGGGTTGTTTTGCTTTGTGAAACCGCCATATATGGTTGAAAATTTCCTAAAATACCCTTAAATATCACATAAAAATCTTGACTTTTTAAATTAAAATATATATACTTCATGATAGTTATAGGTCTGTTAAGCTTCTTTTTTAACGTTTAATACGTTAAAAAAAGCGCTTGACAGACTGCTTTTTTATTTATGGATAAATACGTTTAAACCCCGGCGACTGCGGGATATTTTATAAAAGAAAGACGGGTGATTTTTAAATGACTGAAATTCTCATCAAAGAGAACGAGTCTCTGGATGATGCGATGAAACGCTTCAAGAAAAAAGTCCAGGACGCGGGAATTTTGCAGGAAATGAAAAAAAGGGAATTCTATGAACCGCCTTCGGTAAAACGCAAACAGAAGATGTGGGCGGCAAGCAAAAAGAGAAAAAAAATCAAAAGAAGGCCGTAAAATGACATTACTCGAAAGCATCAACAGCGATCTGAAAGAGGCGATGAAGGCCAAGCAGCAGGTTAAAATGGACTGCCTGCGCCAGATAAAAACCGAGGTCATGAAAAAAGAAGTGGCCCTTAAGAAAACTTTGTCCGACGCGGAAGTGCTCTCCGTAATATCGTCGCTGACAAAATCGCATGTTGATTCAATTGAGAGTTTTAAAAAGGGCGGCAGGGAAGACCTTGTTCCCAAGGAAGAGCAGGAGCTTGCAATATTAAAAGCCTACCTTCCCGAACAGCTGTCCGATGAAGAGCTTAAAAAAATAGTCGGGGAGGCGGTACAAACTGCCGCCGCCTCGACTGCAAAAGATATTGGAAAAGTCATGGGCGTTGTCATGCCCAAGGTGAAGGGAAAAGCCGACGGCTCAAGAATCAACGCAATATTAAAAGATATCCTGAAATAGGGGGCTTTTATCAGGCCGCTAAAATTTAAAAGGCTCACGCGGGAATTTTTTTCGGGCTCCACCATCAGGGCCGCAAGGCGGCTCCTCGGCAAATACCTGGTAAGAAATTATAACGGAAAAATCATTGCGGTAAAAATCGTCGAAACAGAGGCGTATACCGGCGCATCCGATCCCGGAAGCCACGCATACGCCGGGCGCACGCCCAGAAACGAAGTGATGTTCGGACAGCCGGGGCGCGCGTACGTTTACTTCTGTTACGGAAACCATTTCCTTTTAAATATTGTCACTGAAAAAGAAGGCTCTGCCGGGGCGGTTTTGATTCGGGCCGCAGAGCCGGTCCTGAATATTAGCGCTATGATGAAGCTGCGCGGATGCCGGGATGTTAAAAACCTCGCCAGCGGGCCGGGAAAGCTCACGCAGGCGCTCGCGGTGGATAAAAGTTTTAACAGGGCCGATATGATTAACGGCCGGGAATTATACGCGGCATCTTGCGGAAATGAAAAATTTACGGTCACAAAAGGCCCCAGGATAGGGATAAAAAAAGGGCTCGATTTGAACCGGCGGTTCTGCGTAAAAAACAGCAGATATTTATCAGCCTGAATTACACGCGGCATATGGAGGAAAAGATGAAGTTAAAAGAGCTTTATAAAACGGCTTATGAAATAGGAATGCAGGCCGACCCGCGCGGGGCGGCGGCAGTCAGGGAATACCTTGCTTTTCAGAAAAAAAATTATGAAAAATTGTCCGTCAATGAAAAAAAATATTTTGACCCCGAAATACTTGAAAACCCGTACTGCGACACCAGGATAAACCACGATTCCGGCCGGGCCATAAAAACGGTCATTGTGGGAATAGACATGGAAACCCCGGAAGTCCTGCTTGCGGAAAAACTGAATGAAAAAGGGGCCGGCATTGACGCGATTATTGCGCACCACCCGAACGGGCTGGCCTCGTCCGGTTTTACCGACGTGATGTCCATGCAGGCCGATATTTTCAATATCTTCGGCGTGACCATTTCCACGGCTGAATCCCTGCTCGGCAAAAGAATGAAGGAAGTCGGCGAGCGCTTCATGCCCGCAAACCACTTCAGGGCCTCGGACGCGGCTAAACTGCTCGACATTTCCATGATGAACATGCACACGCCCACCGACAACTGTGTGGCCGATTATCTTCAGAAAAGGTTCAACGCCGAAAAACCAAAACGGGTTTCCGATGTTATGGATATGCTTTATGAGGAGCCGGAATACGCCGCGGCGGCAAAACGCAGTTCTCCGCCGGTTATACTCACCGGCGAAAGCGGCCGCAGGGTTAATAAAATATTTGTGGACATGACCGGAGGGACGGAGGGGCCGTCGGCAATCTATAAAAGCCTGGCTGACAAAGGCGTTGACACTGTTGTGGGGATGCATTTTTCCGCCGACCATAAAAAGGCCATTGAAGAGGCGCAGATGAACGCCGTCATAGCGGGCCATATTTCCTCGGATTCGCTCGGCATAAACATCATGCTGGACGCCATGATGAAAAAACTGGGGAATTTCAGGGTTATAGAGGCGTCGGGCTTCACCCGGTTTTCAAGGACAAAGGCAAGAAAATAATAATGAAAATAATCGTGGATGCGGACTCGCAGCCGGCAAAAGAAGAAATAGCCGCGGCCGCGAAAAGGCATTCCATAAAGACGGTTTTTGTAATGTCAAACGCCCATTACTCGGAAAAAAACGGCATGGCGGACGAGGTAATACTCGTCGACAACAGGAAACAGGAAGCTGACATCAGGATAATGAACATCGCCGAAAAGGGCGATATAGCCGTGACGGGCGACACAGGCCTGGGGCTTTTTCTGGCGGCAAAGGGGCTCATTGTTATAAGCCCGCGCGGGAAAGTGCTCGGCGAGGAAGAACTTGTAGTAAAAAACGCCATGGCTGCCGTTGAGAAAAAAAGGCTCAGGGCCAAAAAGGGCAGGGTAAAGCTCCGCGGCCCTTCAAAATATACGCGGCAGGACGCGCAGAGGCTGGAAATGACCATTGAAAATGTTATTTTAAAAAGCGGGGAGGCAAAATGATTTCCCCGGATAAAATAGAGCAGGTAAAAAACGCCAGCGACATTGTAGAGGTAATAGGCGGGTACCTGACCCTGAAAAAGGCCGGCGCCAATTATAAGGCAAACTGCCCTTTTCACCAGGAAAAGACGCCTTCTTTTGTCGTGAGCCCGGAAAAACAGATATACCGCTGTTTCGGCTGCGGCGAGGGGGGAAATGTATTCACCTTCCTGCAAAGGCTGGAAAATTTTTCTTTTGTGGATTCGGTGAAATTCCTGGCCAAACGCGCGGGCATCGAGGTAGAGGACGCAAGGTTCAGCGTTAACAGCGGCGAAAAGGATAAATTAATATCGGCCAATAAAGAGGCCCTTGAATACTACAGGGAGATGTTCTTAAAAAGCGAAAAGGCGAAAGCATACGCGGCCGGCAGGCTCATTGACGATGCCACAGCGGAGGATTTTAAGGTGGGTTATTCGCCGCATGAAGGCGGCCTTGCCGCGCGCCTGAAAGAGAAGGGTTACACAGAGGACGACATGCTGAAATCGTGGCTGGCGGCTAAGGGCAATTACGGCCTTTACGACGTTTTCCGCGACAGGTTTATGTTTCCCATTTTTAATATTTACGGGGATGTAATCGCCTTCGGCGGAAGGGTCTTTGACGACTCCAACCCGAAATATATAAATTCAAGGGAAACTTCGGTCTATACAAAGGGCAGGAACCTTTACAACCTGAACAACGCCAGGAAACACGCGTCATCGGGTGAGATAATAATAGTAGAGGGCTATATGGACTGCATCACGGTTTATGCGGCCGGCATTAAAAACACCGTGGCAACGCTGGGAACCGCGATGACGCAGGACCAGGCAAAACTGCTCAAGCGTTACGCGGAGCGCGCGGTCATCATGTACGACATGGATGACGCCGGCCGGCAGGGTGCCATAAGGGCCGGGGACAACCTCTTTGCCGAGGGGGTCGACGCCTGTGTGGTGAGCTTTGACGGCGTAAAGGACCCGGATGATTATATAAAAAAGAACGGGGTTGCGGCGTTGTCCGAAAGGATAAAGGCCGCGGCGCCGTTTATGGAATACAGGATAGAATGGATGAAAAAGCAGGGGGACATCAGGAACCCCTATTATAAGGAAAAGGTCATAAAGGAACTGGCGGGGCTGGTGGAAAAATCATCGTCAGCCGTGGTGGCGGAAAGCGCGATTAAACTCATCACCGATAAACTGCAGATTTCGCGCGAAACGGCTTCGGCGTATTTCAGGGCGCAGGCGCGGGCTGTAATGCCGGATGAACCGGGGCATAATTTTGAGGACCCCCTGGCCATGAAGAACAAAGGGATTGACAGCGCCGAAAGAACCATTCTGTTAACCGCGCTCGGATACCTCGGGACAGAGGACCAGGATGTTGTGTTAAGGCACATAGCGGAACTCAGGGAAAACCTGGGGCTTAAATACGGCGATTTCAGGAACACGATATACAGCGAGGTAATGGAAAAAGTAAAGGGATATTTCAGGGCCGGCGAAAAGGAGATACTGGCTAAAATCGAGATGGATTACGTCGATAACACGGAAGTCTCGTCGATGATATCGGAAATGCTGGTCGGGAACCATGACAACAGGCCGAAAAAAGGCCACGTGGCGGACGCGATACAGATAGTTTCCGATTGTTTTTTTACGATACTGCAGGACAAGACGAACGAAAAACTGCAGGAAATAAAAGCGCAGATCATAGAGGCGGAATCTTCACGGGATACCGCAAAGCAGATGGAACTTATAAAGGAAAAAGCAAGGCTCGACAAAATTTTAGACCAAAGAGGTGGCAATATTGAGCAAGAATCTTAAGAGCCTTCCCGAGGTTCAGGAACTTATTAAAAAGGGGAAGGAAAAGGGTTTTTTAACATACGAGGAACTGAACGATTCCCTGCCGCAGGACTTTACGTCGGTCGAGGATATCGATGATATGCTCAACATCATGGACGAGATGGATATCGAGATCCGCGAGGAGGGCAAGATAGACAAGATACTCTCGGGCAAAAACGCGGAAAAGGCCTCCGAAGAGGTCGACTTTCTCGACGCCGAGGGATTCTCATCCGACCCGGTGCAGATGTACCTTCATGAAATGGGAAAGGTCCCTCTGCTCGAGCGCAGGGAGGACGAGGTAAGGATCGCAAAAAAAATAGAGACCGCCGAGATCAACATGAAAAACTCCATATTCGACACCAAGGTGGGGTTTGACGAGCTTGAAAAGCTCAACAACGACCTGAAGAACGGCACGGTAAGGATAATAGACATAATAAAGACAAAGCTCGAGGGCGACATACCGCCGTCCGTTGAGGAGCGCCTGAAGGTGCGTTTTGACAGGTACATGCGTTCCGCCGAAAAATCGGAAAAAGAGATGGAAAAGGCGCGCGTAAACCTGGCGAAAAAGACTATCAAGCCCAACGCCAAAGAAAAGAACTTAAAGATAATAGACAGGCACAGGAAGAAAAAACGCGATTACCTGCACATGCTCAAACTCAACAACGAGCAGATAAACCTCGTGGCGAAAAAGATCATCAACATGGTGGCGAAGATAAACAAGGACGAAAAAGAGCTCCTTGCCATTGAGAAACGTTTTATGATGAAAGCCGCGGACATAAAGCACCTGATGAGGAACAAAAACGAACTCAAGGAAGTGATGAAAAAACGGAAGATAAAGAACGACGAGCTCAAGGCCTCGGTGGACAAGATAAACGAGATATGCACGCTAATACACAGGGAAGAGATAGAGATAGGGATGAACTACGAGGAATTAAAGGGCCTCGCGCACATGATAAGAAAGAACATGTTCGAGGCGAGAAAGACGCGCAAGGAACTGGTAGTGGCGAATTTAAGGCTCGTTGTTTCCATAGCAAAAAAATATATCAACAAGGGGCTCTCATTCCTTGACCTGATTCAGGAGGGCAACATCGGCCTGATGAGGGCGGTTGAGAGGTTCGAATACAAAAGGGGATATAAATTTTCAACTTACGCCACATGGTGGATAAGGCAGGCCATAACAAGGGCGATTGCCGACCAGGCCAGGACCATCAGGATACCCGTTCATATGATAGAGACGATAAACAAGCTCAACAAGGTTGCCAGGATATTTGTGCAGCAGTTCGGCAGGGAGCCAAAACCCGAGGAAATAGCGAAAAAGATGGCCATGTCCGCGGACAAGGTGCGATCGGTGCTGAAAATTTCCCAGCACCCGATATCGCTGGAAACTCCCATCGGCGGCGGTCAACGTGCTTTTAAAGGAACAGATAGAAAAAGTGCTCCACACGCTTAAAGACCGCGAAGCAGAGGTGTTAAGGCTCAGGTTCGGCATAGGCGACGGAGTGCCTCACACCCTTGAGGAAGTCGGAAAGATATTCAAGGTCACAAGGGAGCGCGTAAGGCAGATTGAGGCCAAGGCGCTGAGAAAATTAAGGCATCCGGCAAGGGCAAAAAACCTGAAAGGGTTCCTCGATTAAAAGAGGTGGATAATGGAAAAAATTTTAAATATAGCTGTTGTAAAGACTGACGGCATAGGAGACGCGGTGCTCGCGTCTCCTTTTTTTTTGGGGCTGCGCAGCCATTTTAAAGGAGCGCGCATAACCGCGTACCTTTCACCGGCCGGGGCGCAGGTGCTTGACGGGCTTGGCTGTTTTGACGAAGTGGTGGCGTTTGACGCGCAGTGGCTCAAATACGAAAAAAAACCTTTTTATAAAAGATGGCTCTCGGCGCTTTCCCTTTTATCCATGATAAGGAAAAAAAAATACGACATGGTCATCGGAATGCGCTGGCAGGACAGGCTGACTTCATTAATCACTTCCCTTTCCGGAGCGAAACAAAGATACGGCTATGACACCGGCTCCATGGGATTTTATATAAATCACACGGTTAAATATCCGCCGATGGCCTCCCATGTTACGGAAAAAAATATGCTTCTTTTAAAGGAAATTACGGGGGCGGATTATCCCGCAAAACCCGCGCTGAAATCCGACGCCGTATCCGAAGAAAATATCCGGGCACTCATCGGCAAGGGAAGGATAAGCAAATACATAGTGATACACCCGGTTTCCGGACATCCATCCAAGGACTGGGGAATAAGCAGGTATAACGAGCTGGCGGAATACCTCTCAAGGGGGATAAAAACCATTGTTATAGGGGCCAAAAGCGACCCCGGGATAATGGAAATACGCGGCAGGCACGTTGTGAACCTCGCGGGCATGCTCACCATAAAGGAAATGAAGGCAATAATAAAAAATGCCTCGCTCGTTATCGGAAATGATTCGGCCGCCGTGCATATAGCATCCGCGTTCGGCGTAAAATCGCTCACCATATTTTCAGGTTCGGCCAGGTACCCCGAATGGGGGGCCTGGGGCGACAGGTCGTTCATAATAGACCGCCACGTGCGGTGCAGCCCGTGCGGCCTTTTAAAATGCGATAAAAAAATGGAATGCATGGACGTGGCCGTTGATTTTGTGGCCCGCGCCGCGCTTGACATTATTGAGGGAAAGCAGAAAAAGAAACTTATAAAATATAAGACAAAAGAGGAAAAAGGGGCTGAAGATATAGGCGGGTTTAAAAAGGGGGATGAAAATGGATAATGGTTTCTGGTACAGTTACGACGACGTTCCGGCGGGCGGGGATTCAAAGGCCGCTCTTGAAACATCATCGCTTGAACGCGCGGTTTTAACGGGTAAAGTCACCGCTAAATATGAATATTCCTTTATAGGCATGGGCCGCTATTTGAGCCCCGACAGAGTGAGGGCGTCATTTGACCTCGGGAAAAAGACGGGGATAAGGTTTACATGCATAGGCGGCGGGGGCGTTTACAGGGTGAAGGTTGTTTCGACGCACCCCTCCTTTATTAATAAGGACTCAGACAACCAGTTTGGATATGATTTTACGGCTCCGGCAGGCGGACGGAAATTAGAAGCTCCGTTTGCTTTATTTTCACAGCAGCCCGGCTGGGGCAGTGTTGTAAAAATAAATGACGCCTTAAAATTGATAAAGGAAATACAGTTCATGACAACCACAAGGCCGGTTGAAAATGTGAAACTTGAAATAGAAGCACTGGAAGTTTTTTAAAGCAAGGACTTACAAATAGCAGATAGGAAAAAGTAGGGCATGCATAAGGTTTGCAATGTTTTGTTCTCGTAGGGGCCGCCTTACATGGCGGCCCGCGCACGGCTGCCGTTCGGACAGGGCTTTTTTTACGTCTGTCGCCCGAAGTTTTTGCCCGAGGAGGATTACAGGGTAAGAACAGCGCTATCAAAGTTTTACCTTAGCTTGACTGACATATTAGTTATTGTTGGGCGCCTGGCCGTAAAAAAAGCCCCGTCCGTACGGCGCATAGTTTTTATGAACATAAAAATAGGGCGCACACATGAAATCGAATTATTTAGCAGAATTTAAAAAAATTTTCCCTTAAATAAAACCGCCCCTTTTATTATTGTAAAATTTATTATTTGGATGTAAACTAAAAATGGTGTTGAGGAGTCTAAATTATATGATGAAAAATGAGGATCATATAAAAAATCAAAAGGAGGAGTAAATGAAGAAGAAAATTATTTTTGTTGTTTCGGCATTGTTTTTGCTCTCGGTTTTTTTTCAGGCTGTTTTCGCTGGTTTCCAGGCAAGTCTTTCAATAGGCGGAGGCAACGGCGGCGCGCAGGTTGCGGTCGCGGGCGGCAACCAGGATTTTTATTCGGGAATCGGAGAATATTACAACGTTCCGGCGTCCGGTATAAGTGTGGTGACAAGGGAAGGGATAACAGACGAGGAACTGCCGGTGGTATATTTTCTTGCTGACAAGGGAAACGTTCCGGCGGAGAAAATAATAGCCTGGAGGGTCAGGAAACATATGTCATGGATGGCGATAGCGTCCAGGCTCAATCTTGACGCGTCGGTTTTTTATGTTCCTGTGCAGACAAGGATAACAGGCGGAGTTTACGGAAGGCTTTACAATATTTTTGACGTTCCGAAAAAAAGATGGCGCAGGATCAGGCTGTCCGACGCGGACATCATCAATTTTTCAAATCTCAGATTCATATCCGAACATTACGGATACAGGCCCGAGGAAATAATAAGTATGCGCGAAGGCGGAAGGCCTTTTGTGGCCATACATAACGACATAAGGGGCCAAAGGGTTAAAACATACGGCAACGATTTTCATAAGTGGCGCGGCCATGAAAATGACCAGCCCGCCGGACATGACGATCACAAGGACAACAAGGATCATAAGGATCACAAAGGCTGGAACTGACAGGCTTTTATAAAAAAGGCCCCGGGAAACCGGGGCCTTTTGCATTAATAGGCCGGATCATCATAAATCTCTTTTAATAAACCATTTTTTTTGTTAAAATCCATTGCCGGTCAAATATGTTTATATTATTTAAGGGAGATGTCATGGCGGATATTGATACGGGCAGGCATAAAGACTGGGAAGAAACCCAGCTTCAGTGGGATGATACTGATTTTCTCGCAAAAAGCGCGAGCGCGCTCATGAAAAAGAAATGGCGCCGCCTCAATAAAAAAGTGGCCGAAATAATAAGCGCCGAAGTCGTGGGCAGCACGGAATATCCGGATATGCTCGACATAGGAGCCGGCAGGGGGGATTT
The DNA here is from genome assembly GCA_003159495.1 of candidate division FCPU426 bacterium. GTDB lineage: Bacteria > Oederibacteriota > PGYV01 > PGYV01 > Palsa-1178 > Bog-1181. The sequence goes on from PLPI01000132.1 coordinate 41,366, forward strand.
TTACGGGGTCATACAGGATATGGTCAGGGATTATACCGGCATAGAGCCTTCTTCACAGATGCTCAAGGAAGATGTTAAAAAAGAAAATTACACTTTAAAGCGCGGCACCGGAGAGGAACTCGCTGATATGGAACAATACGGGGTCTGCCTTATAAAAGAGGTCCTTGACCACACATATGATCCGGAGAAAGTCATAAAAAACAGTTATAACGCCCTCAAAGAGGGCGGAATATTAATAGTAACGCTCACAAACAAGAATGCTTTTTATAAGCTCATATTTAAAAAATACTCAAAAGAACTTGAAAAAGCCCATAAGGACCATTTGTATAATTTTTCCCCCGGGGAAGTGGGCGTACTTTTTGAAAAAGCCGGGTTTAAAAAGGAAAAATTTTATTCAATCAACTACATAAAACTGCCGGTATTCCTGGAAAATATCATCGGCAGTCTTCCTGAAAAGTTTGTTTTCTGGATGCTTGATATTTCCGACGCTGTAATGTCGGTCTTGCTGCCGGGAAAGGGCGGCGGGTTCATAGCTGTGGCGAGGAAGTCCGGCGGAGCGGCGGCTTTATAATGCGGATCGGCATTGATGCAAGGATAATTTCAAGGAGGGGCGTGGGGCGTTATATAGAAAACCTTGTTAAAAACCTGCTTTATACCGACAAAAACAACGAGTATTTTATTTATCTCGATAAGCGCTCTATCCTGAATGAATATATCGGAGCAAAAAACGCAAGGCTTATCCGTCTGAACACCGACAACGCTTTTATTTACGAGCAGATAATTCTTCCTATCCAGGCCTCCATCGACAAAATCGACGTGCTTCACGGGACTGACAATACGCTCCCGCTGATATACCCGTTTTACCGGGGGAAAAAAGTGGTCACTATACATGACACCATGTATGTCAGGCCGCTGAAAAAAGCCGTATCACGGCCCACTTTAAAGCAGAGAGCCGTGGATTTTTACAATAAAATAGCAATTCCGCTGTCGGCAAGGGCAGCCTTCCGCGTAATAACGGTTTCAGAGTATTCAAAAAATGATATAATTAAATACACGGGGGCGGTGGCTGATAAAGTCAGGGTTATCTACGAGGCTGCCGATAAAAGATACTCCGCGGTGAACGATGAAAAAAAGGCGGCCGGGTTGAGAAAAAAATATTCCATAACAAAGCCGTTCATACTTTTAAGCGCCGCCTCGGACATAAGAAAAAACACGATACGCGCCCTTGAGGCTTTCAATATTTTCAACAATATGACTGAATTCAAGTACCAGCTTGTGATGACCTCCATAGGAAAAAACGAGATGGAGACGACAAATATTGCCGAAAAAATCAGGGAGCTAAACCTCGAAAAATATATTATAATTACCGAATACGCTCCCGAAGAGGACATGGTGCTGTTTTACAGTACGGCGGTGATGTTTTTGTTCCCGTCGATATGGGAAGGCTTCGGACTGCAGGTTGTGGAGGCATTTTCATGCGGCCTGCCGGTGGTGACTTCAAACAACACGTCGCTTGCCGAAATTTCCGGCGGCGCGGCAATGCTTATAGACCCGTTTTCGGTGGAAGATATTGTGCGGGGGCTTCTGGAAGTGGAAAAAAGCGCGGCAAAACGGAAAATGCTGGTGGAAAAAGGGCTTAAAAGGGCCTCTGAGTTTTCGTGGAAAATAACTGCACAGGAGACATTAAAAATATATGAACAGGCGGCAGGCGGCGGCAACAGTTAACACAGGTACTGTTATTATGTACATGGCAATATTCGCGGGGATAGCCTTAAGGTTTGCCTTTCCTGCCTTAAAACCGCTTACACCGCAGGAGGCTTCTTTCGCCAATATTATAACCGGCAGGGGGTTCCTGGAGGCTTTTTTTACATCGCTTGCGTCAAACCCGCAGCCGCCGGCCTTCGATTTTTTGACCTGGGCCATAACGTCGCTTTTCGGCGTCTCGGAGGCTTCACTGAGGTTTTTACCGGCCGTATTCGGGACGGCTTCGATATTTGTTGTGCAGAAAATGACGCGCAGTTTTTATTCGGAAAGGATGTCGATATTCGCGGTTTCATTTTTTGCCCTGAATCCGTTTTTTATATTCCTGTCGCGCTCCTGCTCCCCAGCTTCGATGTTCCTTTTTACATCGCTCATGATGGTATATTATTTTATGCTCTCGGTGAAATATAACAGTTTTGTGATGGGGCCGTTCATATTCTGGTCTATAGCCGGGCTTTACACACACCATAACACCATCATCCTGCTCGTAGTCCTTAATATAGTGTTGTTTTTCAGGTATAAGGACGAGATAAGGATGAACCTTTGGATAAGGTCGCAGATATACACGGCCCTGGCGTGGCTGCCGCTTTCCATATACCTTGTAAAAGGAATCTCTTCCGGGGTTTATCCGTGGCCAAATCCGGCTTTACTGCCCCTTTTCTTTTACAAGGAAATACTTCTCGGGCCGCAGCTCGGCTTTAATCCCGTCACGATTTTATTCCTTCTCGGTGTTTCGCTGTTTTTACTTGTCGGCATAGTCACCCTGCGTAATATGAAGGAAAAGCGCATGACAGATATCATGACCATAATAGCGGCGGCACTGCCCGCTGTTCCATGGGCCCTTGAACTTTTTAAAATTGGTCCATACGGGCCCCAGCTTATGGCCCTTTCCGGGGTATTAATAATAATATTGATAGCCGTCGGCGCCTCGCACCTGTCACAGGACGGGACCGTGCTTTTTTCCGTCATAACGGTTTTGTTCTATTCCTGGGCCGCGGTGCTCTATTTTTACCAGCCGGACAACACCTCAGACGTGAGAAAAATATATTCAGAGATCAGTTCGCAATACGCGCAGGGGGACATGGTATTCAACACCGACGCCGAAATTTACGCGCCGCTGGAATTTTATAACACGCATATGAACGGAAAAAAAATACCAGACAGGATTATAGCTCCGGTCCCGGAATTCAGGGGCAACACGGGCCTGAGGGGGATATGGCGCGGAATCAGGGCATATCTGGCCGAAAAAAAAGGCATTGATGTTTATGCCGGTTATGATAAAAACATTACCGGTGAAACAGCCGCCGCGGGTGAAGCCCGGGCCGCCTCCAGGATATGGCTCGTCGGGCCGGACAGCGGGCCGTGGATAAACAACGGATTCAAAAAAGTTTCCGTAAAAAGTTTCGGCGGGACAAACCTGACCCTGTTTGAAAAAAAATAACCGCATTAAAAAAACACCCGGTAAAAGTCAAGAAAAAAAATATTAATATTTTTTTTCCGGGCTTATTCCTGTTGACAAAAAACCTTTAAGTATTAAAATCATTAATGTTAGATATGTGTAACATAAAAGGGTGGTGTGCCCGTGGAAGAAAAAAACCTGTCGGCGGCAATGGAAGATTATATTAAAACCATATATACCCTTGAAAAAAGCAGCAAAGTGGCCAGGGTCTCCGAGATTGGGAGGGCCCTTAACGTAAAAAAGGCCAGTGTTGTGGCGGCGGTTTCACTTCTTCAAAAAAACGAGCTTATAAAACATGAGCGGTACGGTTTTATCACGCTGACCGAACGCGGCCTTTCTGTCGCGGAAAAAATAGTGAAAAAAAACCAGGCAGTTTATGAATTTCTTACCATCGCGCTTAAAATAGACGGAGGAAAAGCGGCAACGGAAGCGTGCGGCATGGAACACGCAATGAGCGAGGAAACGGCTGATAAAATAAGGCAGCTTACAAAATCATTAAAGCCCAGGGGCGCCGGAAAGAAAATTAAAAAAGCCGCAAGAAAATAAGCAATTACATTTTTCCGTATAAACCATTTATCTTCCCGGCAATTATATCGTTCGTATAATTGGTTTTGACCCTTTCAAACCCTTTTTCAGCCAGTTCATCATAAAGGACGCTGTCAGAAGAAATTTTTCTTATGCATTCCCGCAGGCTTTCCGGGCTGCCTTCCTTAAATATGAGTCCGCCGCCGCCGATGACATTGGGTATTTCTCCGGAGCTTGAACCGATTACCGCAATTTTTGAGGCAAAGGCCTCAATTAACACCCTGCCGAACTGCTCCTTCCATCGAGGCGTGGTAAGGGAAGGAAGTACTAAAGCGTCAATGGAAGCCAGAAATGAGGCTATCTTATCCCTGCCTAAAAATCCGGAAAATTCAATTTTGGCGCCTGTCATTGAGGCTCTTTCCTTAATCTTTGCCGTATATTCAGAGTTTCCCGAACCGGCAATCATGAGTTTAACATTATCCAGACCCTTTAATGAATCAATAAGGGTTTCTATTCCTTTTTCCGGCGTTATCCTTCCAACGTAACCAAGGATAAAACCGCTGGGTCCGGATTTTCTTTTCCTAATAATAAAATCTTCCATATTCAGTCCATACTGCGGTATGACCTCAATGGGACCGGAAAATCCCCGTGATTTGAAAATATTTTTTGCCTCTTCATTTCCGGCTATGATGCCGCCGGAATTTTTTATGCAGTAATTGTTAAAATAAGTGAACATCGGATTGTAGGACCTGGACAGATTTTCCCACGTGAAAAAAAGGCTCTTCTTGCCGAATTTTTTTGCCGCTTTTATAAACTGCCACGCCGCCATGGTGAATGGTTCTTCTTCCACGTGAACTATGTCAGGGTTGAATTTCCTGACTATATCACAGGCATTCAAATATATCTGAAACATCCTTTTTTTAAAAATATAAACATTTCCTGTGACATAATTAATGGATCCACCTGTATAAGGCGCGAATTTTATTCCATTTTCGAACCAGTAGGGAGGCGTGCACAGGCATATATTGTGGCCATATACGGCCGCAAGAATATCCAGTTTTTGCTGGTGGTATTTTAAAATTGAACTGTGGGATACGAATAATATTTTCATAGTCATCCTTTTTATTATCGGCCGTATGTTTTGCACCGGCTTATTTTAACAAAACATGAAAACAGTTTTTATAATGATTTTACCCTAAACACAGTTTAACTCTTAGACCTTATTTATGGCAGTTCTGGGTTTCTTTTCTTTTAGCGGTTTATCTTCCTGCCGGCCATGTTCAAATATATCTTACCAAACAATTCAGCTATTCCACTCTGTTTTTCGACCTTAAATAATTAAATCATTTCTAATTTACATTGTAAACATAAAAAGTCAATTTACAAAGTCCGCCCCATCCCACTATGATTGGTATTTTTAGGTTACGACAACGCGCCAATCCCAATCCTTATTTTTTGGCGCCGTAAGCCGCAGGTTTAGGAATTTTCTTGAGGACATAATATTCCGGAATGTCCGACATGTTTGAATAAGCCCCGTTTTTCAGGTAATTTTCCGCCTTTTCTTTCAGCCCCGCTGAGGTGGACGCGTCTATTTCCCATTCCGAATCTATCAGCCTGAAAACGAGGTAATCCGCGTTAAATCCGGTGACATTGTTTATCAGTGACTTTCCCCCCGAATACGCTATGCTGGTATACGCAAAATTCATGCATTTGACTGACGAATTCGCCGGGATCCCCGCCAAAAGCTTGTGCAGCCTGCCGCTAAAAAACGGTATCTTTATAAATTTAAGGTTGCCAAAATTCATCAGCAGCGCCGCCGTCAATAAAAAAATTGTAATTCCCTTCCTCGGGGCCAGTTTTAAGACCAATTTATCTAGATTTATAAGCAAACCCACCGTCATAAAACTGAATAGCGGCAAACCGTAATGGTATTCCATGTTCCTGTGCCCGTATTTAAAGCTGGCTGCGGTAACAATCCACGCCATTGCTATGGTAAGGATGCCGTCCACACTTAAAAGCGGAATGAAAAGGAATGTTGAAAAAAGCACGAGATATGGCTTTGCGAACAGCCTGCGCGCCAGTTCAAGCGGCTGGGAAAGCATTCCCTTAAATATGCCAAAAGGCGTGGCACCCCATCCTCCGTAATCTATGACCATGTTATGCCCTATGCCGTACGGCGCAAAAGCCGGGATGATGTATTGCACTGTAAGGATGAACCAAAACAGGCTGGCTGCCATGGTAAATATGGCGAGCCACCGTTTTTTTTCGAAAAAGAAAATATAGAGTGAAAAACCGCCCATATATATCGCAGTATCTTCTTTAAGCGAGAATATGAGCAGCAGCATCGTCCAATAAAGCCATGTTTTATTGTTCCTTAAAGCCCACCAAAAAAGAAGCACAAAAAGCGGCATGTATATGGTCAGCGTGAAGCCTATGAAATTCTGTATCATATAATTGTTCAGGAACATGAGACAAATGAGATTTATCAGCCATTTTTCATGGCCTTTTTCTTCAAGGAGTTTTTTAAGGATAAACACGCTCGACCATAGTACGAAAGGCCCCCAAATCATCAGCATAAAAGGCGACCGCCAGAGCATGTGCAGAGGTACGGTCAAAAAAAGTATGGGCGAAAAATGGTCGCCAAAAAAGTTCATGGACTGGACAGTGTCGTACATCATCCTGCCGTTGACAGTATTTTCCAGGATGGCGTCAAATTCCCCCAGGTCCCACGCGCCCAGCCTGAAAGCCATAAAATCGGTGAAGATCACGGCCCAATACATCAGGAGCATTACCGACGCCATTACCGGGAAAAAATATTTGTGCTGAAGGATCCGTTTTGCCTCATCCGCGGCCTTAAGCAGGTAATTGTAAGGGTCTTTCCTTGACACAATGAATATGCCCAGACACAGGAAAAGATAGTTCGTTGACCTTCTGAAACCGTCCGTGATCTTGAAGCCGAACAAGTGCCGAAAATTCATGAGGGTGGCGATATAATTAAGCAGGAAAATAAAAACTCCTGCCAGTGCAAAAAACCGCAATACAGCAAGAACCTTTTCCACAGCATCATTTTTTTGTGTTTCCACCAAGCCCATTTTGACCTCTTATTTTTATCTAAATGGAATTATAACAACCATCTGTATGAAGTGCTAAATAAACCGGGATACATGAAAAAAATGCGTATTAATATATTTGTCAGCTAACCATTTTTTAACAGACACCACCGTCAATGCAAGTATATCTGATTACAGCCTCGCAACCTCAAGGGCGTACTGAAATGCCTTAATAACTGGATTGCGCGAAAAATTCCTGTGTATATAATATGCGTTTTTGCTCGTAATCCTTTTCAGACTATGATTTCTCATATAAGCATCAACACGTTTTTCAAACAATTCTCCGCCATAGACAGGATATCTTTCAGAAGCTTCGTTTTTTTCATTATATATCGGCTTTTTAAAATCAGCGTTTCTTACCAGGTAACACTGGTCGGAAAATCCAAACCCTTTATAAAAAAGTCTGTTTTCCAAAATCGATTCCTGCTTTGCCATATCACCCGTTTTCTGCCAATTGGGATTGGCAACCAATATTTCTCTGTCTAATTCCATTTGTTTTATCGATTCGCCTATCCATTCCACACTATTGCCTATCATAGTATCGCCTGAAAAATGGAGCAAATAATCTGTCCTGCAATTGAATATCCCCGTTAATTCCTGTATTGAATAATAATATCCGCCTTTAAAAGACCCTTGGTCCACAGAAAAGAAATCGAGCACTTTTTCCGCCATGTCATCAACAAAAACCGCAGAGGTGATAACATTTTTTTTTATAAGGTCTTCAGCCGATCTTTTTACGCGGATTTTATCATTTACGTTGTTTATATAAAGTATTTTTTCTTCAAAAACGAACCGGCTGCTATCTATCATCCTTTTTAATCTGCCGGTTTTCATCAAAATTTCCCAATCATTCTCCCAACACTTTGTTTCAAATGTTATAGAAGGAAATCCCATATATTATCCCCCATAGTTCTGTTTTCATTTGTAATCTGGCATTCTTCATATCAAAACCAGCCAAGATGTTTTAATCACTAATTTTACTCCAAATGTTTTTTAAATCAAGAAAAATGTATTAGTTCGTGGTTTTAAAACAATAACAATGTTTTAATTGGATATTTATGCTTAACGGTTAAAAGATTAAAAAAGGCGGATTTATTACTGTTGACAAAAACCCTTTAAGTATTAGAATTAATTCATTATGGCGTCCTTGTCCTTGTGATGGACAATGTATGCCACAAGTGCAAAGAGGTATTGTTGATGCCTTGAACCGGCAGGCAAAACGCTTCCGGACAGGCTAAATGCCGGGGAGGCCTTTAATTTTACAGATACAAGACAAAAATATAAAGCATACGATCACCGGAATATTTCCGGAAGCTGTAAATATCCACCTTACCAAGGATGTCGGAGAAATAGCTTACTGCATGCACAAGAAATACGGTTTTAATGCGGTGCTTGCCGTCAAAAAAAACGACCATAGTTATGGTTACCTTGAGAACGAAGTTAAGGGCCTACGGCTTGATATGATGGATAAAGGAGTTTTTAGCTACCTTTTAAAAAATTCAAAAAAAATAGACATACTTTATCTGTTTCATTATAAAAGAATAAACTTCATATATTTTTTCTTATATAAACTACTGAACCCGCGGGGCATAGCCTATTTGAAACTTGATTGTGACATAGCAAATTTTGATGGTTTTTTCAAAAAAACCGGGAGAAACGTTGTGAAATTCGTTTTAGCATCGGGGCTTATAAACTTTGCGGCATTTATTACGGACATATTCTCGACCGAGGTCAAGGAAGGTATCGATAAGATATCCTCATTTCATCCTCAAATTGGAAAGAAACTTGTATATATACCAAATGGAATTGACGCCGGACTCGCCGGTAAAATTTTTGCGGAAGTAAAAAAAGCGGATAAAAAGGAAAACATCATAATAACGGCCGGAAGAATTGGCACAAAGCAAAAAAACAGCCTGATGCTGCTTAAAGCGCTGGAACTCCTTGATTTGAGGGATTGGAAGGTGTTTTTTGTGGGGAGCGTCGAGGATGATTTTTGCGGGACAATAGCGGACTTTTTTGAAAAAAACCCTTACTTAAGGGACAGGGTTATATTTAAGGGAATGTTGGAAAAGAAAGAAGAGCTGTATTCAATATACAACCGGGCAAAAGTTTTTGTGCTAACATCAGAATTTGAGGGATTCCCGCTGGTATTCCCCGAAGCGCTGCATTTTGGAAATTTGATAGTCACCACGAGAATCGGACCTGCCGATGACATCACAGATTCCGGCAGAATTGGTTTTGTGATAGGGCAAAATGACCACGAGGCGCTGGCAAAGAAACTTTTTGAAATAATAAAAGATCCGGGAATTTACGCATCAAAATATGATTCAATAATTGAATATTCAAAAAATTTTACTTGGGACAACATAGCGTCAATGCTTTATAATGCTGTAAAAAACACGGGCAGGTCATTTACGGATCCAGGATAAATTTTCGGCACAGGTATAAATGGATGCTTTAATGACAAACGGATAATTGGCTAAAACTTTTTATAAGAGGCGGAAAATGACGCAGGGTTTTGCAAAAAAAGCTGTTTCAAGTTCGGTTTTCCTTATAACAAGGCAATTTGGCATTAATATAATAAATTTTGCCGGAAATCTTATACTTGCGCGCATACTTATACCCGCGGATTTCGGGTTGTATGCCATCATACAGTTTGTCCTTTCGTTTCTAACGCTTGTCGGCGACGGCGGACTTGGCGCCGCGCTGATAAAAAAGAAAGGCGAATTAAAGGAGGATGAACTCGCGGCTGTTTTTACATTCCAACAGGTTTTTATGACTGCAATAACCCTGATATTCATTGCCGCAACGTTCTTTCTCAAACCTTTTGTCAGTGATCCATCGGCGCTGTTGCTTTTCAGGATATCTGCGCTGTCATACTTCATGCTGTCATTCAGGATAGTCCCCGTCATTACACTTGAAAGGAATCTGCATTTCGGGAAGATAGCAGTACTTGAGATACTTGAAGTCGTAGCTTTTCAGGCCACTGCCGTAACGCTTGCCTTTATGAAAGCGGGAGCCCTTGCGCTTGTGGCAGGGCTTGTGGCAAAAAACATAGCGATGCTGATGGTACTTTTTTTCATATCCGACTGGAAGATAAAGTACAAATGGGATCTAAAAACAGTACTTCCTGAGATACCTTTCGGCCTTTCTTTTCAGGGATTCCACTTCATCAATATGCTAAAGGACAGCTTTGTGCCGATTTTTATTTCATCAACGCTTGGCATGGCTACTGTGGGTTTCATAAACTGGGCCGGAACGCTCGCAAATTATCCACTCGTGGCGACTGGGATTATATCGCGCATACTTTTTCCGTTTTTTTCAAAAATTCAGGAAGATGAAGAAAAACTTAAAAAAGCAATAGAACTTATACTAAGTATGAGTATTTTTCTTGTATTCGGAATTTTGGCGGTTATTTGGGGAATGGCCAAGCCAATTACGCGGATATTATATACGGAAAAATGGATGCCGGCGCTTGTGCTTTTTAATTATTTCATCCCGGCAAACCTGATTTCAATCATGATTGCTCCGCTTATAAGCGCTTTTAACGCAAAGGGCAAAGCAAACCATAATTTAGTATATGCGGCCGTATGGGCCGTATTAACCTGGGCTCTTTCGTGGGTGCTTGTTCCGAAATTTGGCATGGAAGGATATGGAATGGCGACGTTAATTACAAGTATGGTTTCCTTAAAATACATTTATGATGCAAAAAAAGAATTTAATATAAGCATCAAATCGGCTTTACTGCCCGGTTTTATTGCTTTCGTGCTTGTGTCCGCACTTTTGAGGTTTACGGCTGTAAAATATCCGGCGGGTTCACTTGCAATATTGCTGGTTGAATGCGCGGCGGGTTATGCGGTTTACATACTGCTTGCCGTTTTATTTTCAGGCGGGCATTACCTGAAAGGAATAAGACTGATAGCAAAAAAAGCCGTGGAAAAAGAGGCGGAGTCATGATTTACTGCGTCGTTCTGAACTGGAATAATGCTGTTGACACCATAGAATGCCTTGAGTCGCTGAAAAAACTTTCAAATTCAACCTTCGAAGAATTCAGGATATTATGTGTGGATAATTTTTCGTCGGACGGATCATATGATGTGATAAAAGATTCTGTAAAAGGTGTTGAATATATCAGGACAGGGGCAAACCTTGGATATTCCGGAGGCAATAATGCCGGCATAAAATACGCGCTGGAAAACGGCGCTGACCATGTCTGGATACTTAACAACGACACAATTGCAGACAAAGAGGCGTTGAATGAACTCATTAAACCTTTTAAAAAAGAAGAAAATATAGGCGCTACAGGCTCGCTTATACTGCGTTATGGTGACAGACGCACAATATGGTTTGCAGGAGGCATATACAAGCGGTTCAGCGGAGGCACAACGCATTTTCTTGAAAATAAAATATATAACAAATCAATGGACGAAGCCATTAAAAAGAAAAAACATGATTTTCTTTCAGGATGCTCTTTTATGGTATCAAAAAAAGCCCTTGAAAAAACAGGACTTATTGACGACAGTCTTTATCTGATGTTTGAAGAGATGGATTATTTTATCAGACTCAGGAAAAACGGATTTAAATGGGAGATTGTTCCTGAATCCGTTATATACCATAAGGTCTCAAAGACGCTCGGACTCAGCCCGGTAAAACTTTACTATTTTTCCAGGAATATGGTTGCGATATCAAAAAAATATTTTCCTTTATTTTTGCCTTTTGTCCTGCTTTTCTTTTTAAAATGGCCGCTGTTGTCGACGCTCGTCAAAAACAGAAAAAATTCGAGACAGGTTGTCAAAGCGCTTATTGACGGGATGTGTGGAAAAGGCGGGAAATATGAAGACTAAAAAAACCAGGATACTATTTGTGGCAGGCGGTTTTCCGCCGGCTATATGCGGCATCGGAGATTATACATATTTGTTGTCGCGTGAGCTGAACAGCGCGGGGTTTGATGTGGAAGTTTTGACGTCCGATTTTTATGGTATAAGGGCATGTTCTGCGGGAGTTAAAATAAAGCCTGACATAAAGAGCTGGCATTATTCAAACAGCGGAAAAATAATGGAAAATATAAAAAAAGCAGCGCCTGAAATAGTGCATTTTCAATATCCAAATATCGAATATAAGAAGAATCTGTCTTTTAACATATTGCCTTTATTAATAAAGAAAGAAATGAAAAAAGTGAAAGTTGTTGAAACTTTCCATGATCCGTTAAGTACGATAACGATTTTGGGGCAGTTGCGCCACGCTCTTAATATGCGCTATGCGGACGGGCTTATATTCACGGAAAAGGAAGGTTTTGACACACTTCCGTTTTATTTAAAATGGTTGATAAGAAATAAAAGCACAGCCATAATACCAATAGCTTCAAATATAAAAACGGCAAAAAAGAATCCATCAATCCGCAAAAGTTTGATAAAAAGATTCAGCATATCAGCAAAGAAACAAATTTGGATTACATTCGGGTTTTTAAACAAAGTAAAAGGTTACGAAGCGCTTTTTAAAGTTTATGATGCAACAAAGCACGCTTGGATTCATCTCGGCAGTGTGGATTTTAATGAAAAGTACCAAAAAGGATTTTTGAAAGAGGCTGAAAAATCCGGGGTAAAAATTAATTTTACGGGTTTTTTGCCGGAGAAAAAAATAGCACAGTATCTGGGAGCTGGAGACGCGGTGATTTTTACATTTGAAAGCGGCGTAAGCCTCCGGAACGGGTCTTTTCTGGCGGCCAAGTCACAGGGGGTCTATATAGTTGCTTTTCATAAGGATAAAAGCGGATATTACAAGGATGAAAATGTATATTATGTATCATGCGGGAATATTCTGGGATTGAAAACGGCACTTTTGTTTAAAAAGCATCCGAAGCATATAAAGCCAGATGTCATCTCATGGAAAAAAATTTCAGAAAGGCATTCGGAATTTTATGGAAAACTTTTGAAATAAAAAAAACGCGTGAGGTAATATGAGAAAATGCAGCTGTAACATTCCTCAAATTAACGTATGATTATATTTACAGAAAACAGGTCTGTTGTTATAATGATAAAAAAGAGGAGCGGTATATGGTAAAAAAAAGTGCTATAATGCAAAAACCCGAAGGGTATTTTTCGGAAGAAAGGGAGGAAATGGGATCTTTTATACCTGCCGGAGTTGGTACACTGCTTGATGTCGGGTGCGGTGAGGGTGGTTTTTCAGGAGGACTTATAAAAGAACGCGGTATAACGGCATGGGGAATCGAACCGGATAAAAATTCCGCAAAAAAAGCTGGTAAGAAACTTCGCAGGGTCATTAATTCTGATTTTTTTGGAGCACTTAACAGATTGCCCGACAAGCATTTTGATTGTGCGGTTTTCAATGATGTTCTGGAGCATATGTATGATCCTGTTTCAGCTCTTACACTAATAAAAAAGAAGCTGAAGGAAAATGGCGTTGTTGTTTGTTCAATACCTAATGTACTTCATTTTTCAGTCCTAAAAAGGCTTTTGTTCAAAAAAGATTGGAAATACGAGCCTTTTGGGGTGCTTGATGAAACGCACATCAGATTTTTTACTAAAAAGTCAATAATCAGGATGTTCGAATCCCTTGATTATGAAATAATAACGATTAAGGGAATAAACGCACATATTTCAATAAAAAATATGGCATTTTTAATTGCCACTCTTGGTTATTTTCTGGATTCAAGATATCTTCAGTATGCTGTTGTTGCCAGGAAAAAAAACAAAAGTTGAGGACCGTTAAAAAAATTTGGCATGCGTTTTATTTATTTTGAACATATTTTGAAATAGAATGAGGTATGATGAAAAAAAGAACAATAGCAATCCTGTTTTTTATGATTTCCTGTAATGTTTTTGCCGGTCAGGTAACCTTTGACGACGCGGCGGCCCATATGCTTGAATACAGCCCGGCGATAAAAAGCGGCTTTCAGGGCTACAGTGCCGCGAAATACGCCCTTTCCAGGGATACGGGAAACAGGTATGACCTCCAGCTTAACGCGCAATATAACCATTTGACGTCGTATTTTGACGGCTCAATTTCACAGGACCAAGGCAATTTTAATTCAAATATATCAGAAAACCTCCCTACGGGCGGAAATATATCGGCCGGAGTTTATTCAAATATTTATAATCCGGAACCGGGCAATTCAATATATGACTCCGCACAAGTTAATCTTTACCAGCCTCTTTTGCACGGCTTGTTCGGGATGCCGGCGGATAATGGCATCAAGAGCGATGAATATTCACTTCAAATATCAAAACAAAATTTAAGGGGAACAGTAACGGGTTCTGTCGGGACATTGAAAAAATATTTTGTGCAGATTTTCAAGATGCGGCAGTACCTCGCGGAGAATACGCTTGCCGCAAAGTATGCCGCAGATTCCCTTTCAACTGCCAAAAAAAACCTGAGCGCGGCCGAACAGTTAGAGGCAAAGGCATTTTTGCTGTCAAAGCAGGCGCAGCAGGCCGGTTATGAAAACAATGTTAAAAGCGCGTGCGAAGATTTTCTTAACTGCGCTGGTTACGGCGCTCCGGACTGGGATTCGCTCACAGTGGATACTTCTTCAATGACGGAAGATGCGTATATACCGGTAACGCTGACTGCCGAGTTGGAAGAGACGCTCGTCGAGGTTCAGCCTGCTGTGGCAAACGCCAGGACGCAGTTTGAAAACACTTGGTTATGGACGGATCAGGCGAACTGGGCGGTTTTGCCGCAGTTGGATTTGAACGCGTCAATGGCATTTAACGGGTACGGCAACACCTTTGAGGATTCTTTCAGATTTATCACCCGAGGAATGGAAAAATATTATTCAGCCGGACTGAACTTTTCTTATGATATCCCGAACAGCGGGAAGGTATTCGACGCAAAATACTGGCAGGCAAAATATGAAAATGACAGGCAGAATTATGAGCTGGTGAAAAACGGCATGAGCCGGACAATAAGGGACACCTGGCGGAACCTTCAGCAGGCCGGGAACGCCTATGAGATGAGAAAAGAGGCCGCTGAAGCATATTTAAAGAGGCTGGATATAGTCAAAGGAGCCTTTAACGCCGGGGCAGTAAAGGTAAGGGAAATGGATTTGTCCATAAGCGACGCTGCGGGCGGGCTTGCAGGCGAAGCGGACGCCTATTATAATTATGCGGCGGCTTTAAGCGACTGGAACCGTCTTAGCGGAAAATACGAGTCTTATTTTGACGGATATTTGAAGGATAAGTAAAAATTTCAAATTCAAAACCAAAAATTACAATTATAAGCTTTTAAATTTGGAAATTGGCAGTTTTAAATTGTACTTTTTGGTTTNNTGGTTTTGCATTTTAACTTTTAAATTTATTTATATATCGTGGATTTAATGGTCAGTTCCACCCTTCGGTTCTTTTTGCGCCCTTCATCGGTCGAGTTGTCGGCTATGGGGTTGAGCTCGCCTTTGCCTTCAGTGCGTATCCTGTTCCCGTCATATCCGAGCAGGTTTACCATGAAAAATTTCACCGCTTCTGCGCGCGCCTTTGAAAGTTCGGTGTTATTCTTATATTTTATGCCGTGCGGCTGTATATTGTCGGTGTAACCGGAGACGAGTATTTCCGATTCGGGATTTTTATCAAGCACATTTTTTATGGTTTTTAAGACAGAATAAGCGGATATTTTTACGTCCGCCTGGCCGATGTCAAAAAGCGCGTCCGACGAGAAAGTGAGCTTTATTTCCCTCAACAGGATGACAATGGGCGCGGGTTTTGTCATGGCCTTATTGCCCACGGAATCCTTCGTCATCAGGCTGTAATAATAAACCTCGCCGGTCTGTACATACTGGTTGTCCAGCCCTTTTCCGTCCCAGATATATGAGATGGGAGGATCGCCCTTGCCGGCGGCGGTAAAGAATATTTTTTTATCATAGTTCCATACTATGAACATCCAGGAGTCAACATTGTTCCTGTCGGTGGCGTAAAAAGAAAAGGTGGNNTTTTAAAAGTTTCGGATCGGCGTCTATCTGCATCGCCGGCGGGGTGTTGTCAATTTCCACATTTACCCTGTTGGAATCCGAGGTGCCGTTGTCATATTCGCAGGTGATTGAAGCCTGGTATACGCCGTCTGGCAGGACTTTGTTGTTTATTTTTCCATCCCACGTAAATGACCGCGCAAGCTTGTCCTTTTCCGGTATTGAACCAAGAAGGACGCCGTCGGGGCCGTAAACATTTAACAGCATGGATTTTAATTTTTCGGAGGCCTTTATTATCGGAAAAAAGTAGGCAATATCCAGGAATTTGTCGTTGTTCGGGGAGAAAACAGGGGGCGTTTCCTTTAATTTTGCCGGCGGGGTTCCCCAGTCATATAAAATGGAAAAACGGTTTGTGGGGCCGAGATCCTCGTAATTCACAAAAGCATAATCTGCCTCAAAGCCCCACCTGCGGAAACCCAGGCCGAAGGTCGGCTGGTCAAACGCGCCTGTCATGTAGCCGAACCGGAGCGCGACAGTATCATAGAGCCAGTATTCAAAGCCGATGGAATAAAGGGGGTCATAGTCGGGATTTATCACGGCCTGCGCAGATATTAAAAGGCTTCCCATCCACATTTTCATTTCATCAGAGAGCCCCACGTTGATTATACGCGGAGGGTCAAAGCCTATGTCGTTCATCTTAAGTTCGGAGCCAAGGTTTGTGGCGTCGGCTCCAAGGCGCAGGTAATTGCCGTTGGATATTGTCCTGTAAAGGAAGCCGATGTCCGTTGTCATGTTGGAACCGTGATAGTTGTCTATATTTTGCGAAGTGTACTGAATGGTCGCGCCCGCCGCAAAGTTCTCCATAAAATCCAGGGAATAAGCGGCGGTAATTTGATAGTCAAAGGGGGAAAATTTCTGGTTGAAGCTGGAAAAATCCACGGTCTCAAGATAAGCGTCGTCGTATTCCGGAAGCGCGGTGGTCCTTGTAAGCTGGTCCACCTGGAACCACGCAAGGGAAAAGCCGAGTTTTCCGGCCTGAGAACCCGGGGCCGGCATGACCATGTCAAGATGTTCGTAATTGATATTCTGGAACCAGCTGATATGCGTGAACTGGACCTCGTAACCGGATACTGAAGCGATCCCGGCGGGGTTGTAATAAAGGCCGTAAGTACCGTCCGATACGGCCGTGAATGCCTCGCCCATACCCACGGCGCGTGCATAAGGCGGTATTTTTAAAAAATTGGAGCTTGTTGTGCCGACAAGTTCCGCGCCGGCGAATGATAAAGAAGCGGAAACCAAAATAAGCAAAATGATTATTGATAAACTCCTGAAAAATTTCCCCTGTTTAATCTTCATTTCACTATTCTAATCTAAAAATGATGAAATATCAACTTATAATAGAGGAAGCAAAATGTATCTCTGCAAGCTGCCGGCGGCAGTTTCATGCTTTATAATAAAGACATTAAAGGCGGTATCATCATCCAGATACAGGTTTTATATATTGACAAAGTGTTTCAGCGGGGTTAAAATAATTCCATTAACTGTAAAAAGGTGGTGGGACATGTCCGATGATTTTTCAATGCTCAGAAGCGCGCTTCAAAAAGTTGACTTTTTCTATTCCCTTAACATAATGGATCTTGACGATCTTATTAAATCGCTTAAAAAAAGAAAAGCAAATAAGGGCGACGTATTGATCAAACAGGGCGAGATAGGGGATAAATTTTATCTTATAGGATCCGGAGCCGTTTCGGTTGCCATAAACAAAAAAAGGGTGGCTGAACTCGGTGAAGGGGATTTTTTCGGCGAGATGGCCCTTATAACCGACCTTCCCAGGACGGCAACCGTAACAGCCCTGGAACCCTCCGAATTTTTTGTCCTGTATAAAAAGGATTTTAAGAAAATACTTCTGTCAAAACCAAAGATAGCCCATATAATAAACGAAGTTCTTGCGAAAAGAAGGCCCGGAAAATAGCATCGTTTTTGGATTTATCAAAAAAAATTTAAAACAAAAATTGTTTTACTTTGCCATTTGCTAAAAACAGGAAGGAGAAAAGATGGAAGCGACGCAGATTAAAGAAGGAGAAGCAATAAACCATATTTTTGAGGGGCTGGATCAGACCATCAAGGACGCTGTACTGGGCGCCTTAGAATTTTTCAGCAAGGAGAAATCAGAGAACGGCAACAAGATAGAGGATGTTGTGAAGGTCAACAAGCTGCGCAACGCCTATAATTCCCTTGTTTCCGCGCTTATAAACGAGAGGATGAACAGTCTGAATAAGTTTCAGGAGCTCTTCCTGTGCACCGGCGCAATAGCGGATGTGGTGGAAATAGGCGGGAACAAAATAACCCTGCTGGATCCGCAGGTTTACGCAAAATTGTTCGAGGATTTCTGGAAAAAGGACGAGAACAGCCCGTTCCTTTCAAGTGTATTTTCCGTAACCGATAAAATGAAGGCTCTTGCAGAGGGAAAAATAGAACTGATTGACACGTCGGGAAAAAGAAAATCGAAAAAAACCGACGATAAGGTCGACCCCAAAAAATTAAAGGCTTCGCTGGAATGGAAAAAGAACGACAGCCTGAAGGCCGGGGCGAATCTGACAAGGACGCTGGGATCATATCTGGACAAAATGCTCCAGATAGACGCAATAAAACTAAAAACGCTGAAACTCAATTACGACGGGCTCAACAGATACTTTAATATTCTGGGCAAGGGCGCAAAACTTTCACCCGAAGATAAAAAAATGAAAGACGCGCTCGCGGCGCGCACCGACATGATGGCAAAGGCGCTTGCCGATTTTACAAAACTTTATGCGGAAACCTTCACGCGCGCGGCCGAAGCCGTCGACTCCATAAAGGAAAAGGTTGACGATATAAAACAGAAAGAAATTGAGATCATCAAGGCGTCGTCCGCCGTATCTCTCGAGGAAAACAGCGCGGTGGATTCCTTCACATCGGAACATTTCGATATTATCAAAAGGGATATATCAATTATCAATTCGTTCATAGTCAGCGCCTCTGAAAAGTCAGCGAACAGGGTGCCATATTCCGGCGCCAGGATACTGCTGAATTCGCAGATACCGGACATTGCAAGGGCCAACGATTCCTATTTCTGCACCCCGGGCGCGGTAATGGATTCGCTGAAAAAAATATGTTCGATTCACACGAACGCTTTTCCAAAGGACGAGGACGGCAATTACATGATTCCGCCGATTTTAATAGAGCCGATAAGGAATTATGTCGACTTTCTTGAGGACCGCTTCATAATGGGTTTTGTAACGGGAGAGCCTGGCAAAAAAGGGGCGAAGGTATCCTTCTCGCCCATTGACTTCCAGATAATGAAGGCTGTCGGCATGTACCTGGCCAAGGACCCGATTTACGACTACCGCGGCGAGATAAACGAAGGAACATTCATGGGCGACTATACGGGAAAAATAGAGAAAACAGCGCAGGTAAAATGGACCGGACAGGACAAAAAGATGAACATGGTCATATCAAGCGAGCTTGTGGACGCGGCTTCGCGCGACGACGCGGTCATTAATTACATGGATTTCGTCTTTAACTGCCTTAACGGGCTCGGGCCGCCGCCGAAAATGTCAAAAAGGCGCATAAACATCCTGTTAAGATACGCAACCATTTATTCCGTCGAGAATAACGTCAGGCTGCTGCTTCAGTACGTGGCGCAGTCGGAGCCTACGGAAGTGCGCGACACAATAATGAAATACACCAACAGGAGCGCGGACGCGGGCAGGGAAATGGTAAAAAAGATAGTAAAAGAGGACGCCGTAATCCAGAGGGTGCTTGGCAACAATCCGGATATGGTGTGCGCAAAAATATTTGTATAAAAAACAAGGCAAAATGTAAACTGCAAATTAAAAAAAAGGCCCCGCTGAAAGCGGGGCTTTTTTTATGTATTTGTTTTGTCCCCGCAGGGGCGGCCCCATGTCCTTCGATATACTCAGGATCATGAGCTTGCCGAATGATGGCGGCCCGAACCATGCTGTTTTGCCGTTCAGGCGAAACTTTTTTACGGCCGTCGTCCGAAGTTTTTGCCTGAGGCGGATGACAGGGGAAAAACGTTGTAATTAAAGTTTTACCGTTGCTTGATTTACACAGTAGTTATTGTTGGACGCCGGCACATAAAAAAGTCCCGCCTGAACGGCCCGGTTTGATTGTTTGTTTTTGTCCCCGTAGGGGCCCGCCCCATGTCCTTCGATATACTC
>PLPI01000053.1 GCA_003159495.1 candidate division FCPU426 bacterium
ATAATGAGGGCAGCGGAAAAACATACCACGCCATGGATTATGTAAGGAAATAGCAGTAGAGTAAGACAATTGTAAACAATGCAATAATGAGGTATAATTATTTTTGTTGGTACTGCCGGATAACCCGTTACTGGTTTTATCCGGGGTATATGANNGGCGCAAGGCCAATAAAAATGTCATATACCCCGGATCGGCAATGTTTGCATGGTTATCCGGCAGTACCCTGTTACAGTTTTAACAATAAAAGTATCCGGAGGATATAATGAGCGCGCATACCGAAACAGGAGTCGAGAAAAGTGTGGCAATAAGGGAAAAACTCAAATTTTCATCCGGGTTGACCTCACTCGTGGATTCATATGAAAAAAAGGGTATGCAGATAAAGACTTTTTTTAACGGAATTGAAACAGCAAAAGGAATCATGGGGCTCATGGTTGACCTCACCAATGTCAGGGACATGTTCAATATAAAAATAGAGGTTACCGGAGCAGGAAGCCCGGAGCAGTGCTTTCAGGAGGCGGAAAAAGTCATGGCGGAACTTCAGGAATATTTCGCCTGAAAGCCCGGAGTATTTTTACTGACGCGACATTGATAAAGTTACAAGTACAGCAAGGAGCATGAATGGACAAGGACAAGCTCGCCAGCCTTCCTGAAAAGCCCGGGGTATATATTTACAGGGACAGCGGCGGTAAGGTAATATATGTCGGCAAGGCAAAGGTGCTCAAAAACAGGGTCCGTTCATATTTCAGCGGCGGTAAAAAGGACCTGAAGACCCAGCAGCTTGCCGCGCGCGTCGCCGACATTGATTTTATCGTAACCGGCAACGAACTCGAGGCTTTTATCCTCGAAAACAACCTCATCAAGGAACACAAGCCAAAATACAACATACTCTTAAAGGACGACAAGTCATACCCGTATATAATGATTTCCATGAAAGACTCCTATCCGGGAGTTTACATCACGCGGGAGACGAAGGACAAAACAAACCTCTACTTCGGACCCTATTTTTCCGGCGACGCGAAAAAAGTCGCCGCGCTGATATACAGGATTTTTAAGGTCAGGCAGTGCACACTGGAACTGTCGGGAAAGCCCCTGAAAAGGCCCTGCATATATTACGACACGGGATTTTGCTCCGCGCCGTGTGTGCGTTACATAAGCGACGCTGATTATATCGGAGCGGTTTCAAAGGTGAGGGATTTTCTCGGCGGAAATTACGGCGGAGTAATTGAAATGTTAAAAACCGAGATGGAAAAATTATCCGGCGAAAGGAAATACGAAAAAGCGGCAGAAACCAGGGACGCCATCAGGTCCGTGGGTGAAATAATGAAGGAACAAAAAATGGTCCTGCCGGAAGAAAAAGACATCGACATCGCCGGGTTCATTTACAGGAATGGCGCCTATTATTTCGGTGTATTTAACATAAGGCGCGGCAGGCTCACAGGCAAGACCATAAATATCATGAAAGAAGCGGCGGAAAACGAGACCCCCCTTGAAATATTTCTTTCGCAGTATTACTCAAGGAATATTTCCATGGCGGACGAGCTTGTCCTCGGGGAGGGTGCGGCGGACGGTGAAATACTCCGCTCCATTGTCTTCAAAGGAAAGGAAATTAAGATAACTTTTGAGCCGCCGGATGGCAGGCTGATACGCATCGTGGGGGAAAACCTGGATGAAAAAGCCTCATCCGAGGAAAAATTTGACAAAAGAAAAGTCAACATAAAAGAGGAATACCTGGCGCAGATGAAAGCCCTGAAGGAATCCCTTAACCTTGAATACATGCCGGAATGCATCGAAGGAATAGATATTTCACATTCATCGGGCGACAACATGGTGGGCTCTCTGGTGGTTTTTAAAAACGGCGAGCCGGATAAAAAAAATTACAGGCATTTTAACATCAAGACCGTGGGGCAGGTGGACGATTACGCATCAATAAATGAGGTTGTCGAAAGGCGCTATTCAAGGTTGAAGGCGGAGGGGGAATATTTTCCGGATATAATCCTGGTAGACGGCGGGCCCGGACAGGTAAGCGCCGCGCGGGAAGGTTTAAACAGGGTGGGAGTGGATATATTGCTGCTCGGCCTGGCGAAAGAACACGAAGAGGTATTCAGGTCCGGCCAGAAGGGACCGGTTCCTGTAAGTGAAAAAGCCGGATTTTTGCTCATGAGGGTGCGCGACGAGGCGCACAGGTTTGCCAATTCCCTGAGAAAAAAGCTGGCCAACAGGGACCTCAAGGCATCAATCTTTGATTCCATTGGCGGCATCGGAGAAAAAACAAAATACAAAATTTACAACGGGTTCAGGGATTTTGACGAGCTCGCGGCGGCCATTGAAAACGGAGACGACAGGGCGTCTTTTCTCAACAAAAAACAGAAGGAATCAGTGCTCGCCGCCATCAGGGGAAAAAAATGACGTGGAAAATCAGGACAATAAGGTCGAAGGTCGTGATATATTTTCTTGCCGCTTCGGCGCTGGTAATAGGCCTTTACGGCGTGATGACTTACGGCCTTTTGCGCGGCAACCTCGAGGCCGAGATGGAAAACAGGCTCACCACGGCGGGTGAGATAATCGCACAGGAAATAAATCCGCCGGACATGAAATATCTTGAACTTAAGGGAAAAATTTATTTTTCATACAGGGAAAAACTAAGAAAAATACGGGATATAACAGGCGTAAGGGACATCTTTATCATAGGCCCGGGCAGGCGCGTGATTCTTTCTTCCCTCGATGAAAATGAAAAATTTTATATCAACCTCGACAGGTATGAGATAGAAAAGGCCTTTGGGGGGAAAACATCATCATCGAAGCTTTATCCTGGAGAGGGTGGCATGTATTATAAGACCGGATATGTGCCGCTGGCGGAAAACGGCAAAACAAAGTGCGTTATCGGCGTTGATGCCAGCGCGGGATACACAAAATATCTGGCTGAGTACCGCCGCACGCTCGGCATCATGGGAATAATAAGCCTGGCGCTGGCGCTTTTGATGTCCATGCTCATAACCGGAGGTATAGCCGCCAGGATAAATTTGCTGAAGAAAAAAGCCGGTGAGATCGCGAAAAGAAACTTTTCGGAAAACATAACAGTTGAGGGGGAAGAGGAGATATCACTGCTCGCGGCGACGCTGGATTCGATGAAAAAAGAACTGGAAAATTATATCGGTGAAAGGGAAAAAATGGCCACTGTCGGGGAATTTTCGGCCGGGGTCGCGCATGAGATAAGAAATTCATTGGGCGCGGTATCGGGTTACGCGGAACTCATAATGGAAAAATCCGCCGATGAAAAAGTGAAAAAATTCGCGGCGGATATAGTATCAAACTGTATGAAGATGGGGGAATTCCTGAATAATTTTCTTGCCTATACGAAGGAATTCACGCCGGAGCTGGTAACAATAAAAACCGCTGAACTCATAAGCGCTGCGGTGGCAGAACTTCCAGCGGAGGTACGGGCCGCGATTGTGGACAAATATTCGGCCTCGGATGCCGAAACAGTGTGCGACGTTTATCTTATGAAAAAGGCCCTTTACAATATAATAATAAACGGGTTCCAGGCCCTGAAGGATAAGGCCGGCAGGGTTGAAATATTTCTTTCCAGGGAAGGCGGAAAAAGCGTTATCATTATAAAGGACAACGGTGCGGGTATGGCGCCGGATGTGCTTTCAAGGATATTTCAGCCTTTTGTCACGGGAAGAAAAGAGGGTACGGGCCTCGGGCTGGCCATAGTTTACCGGATAGTGAAGGAAATACACAGGGGAGAAATATACGTAACAAGCGAACCGGGAAAAGGAACACAGTTCGCGGTTAAAATATGAAATGAGGGATTAAAAATGCGGGATATTCTTGTTGTTGAAGACAACGGCGGCCTGAGGGAAGTTTTAAAAGAGGCGCTTACAACTGCCGATATAACAGTGGAAGCCGTTGAATCCGCCGAAGAGGCCTTTGAAAAGCTCGGGGGCGCCCGGTATGACATGGTAATAACGGACCTGAAATTACCCGAGGCCGACGGCATTGCTGTGCTGGAGGCCGTAAAAAAGGCATATCCGGATACGGAAGTTGTTGTGGTCACGGCACACGGCACCGTGGACCGCGCCGTTGAGGCCATGAAAAAAGGGGCGTCGGATTTTATCACCAAGCCATTCTCCATAGCACAGATAAGGATGCAGGCCGGAAGGATACTGGGCACAAAAAATTTGAGGGAAGAAAACGCCTATTTAAGGTCGATGATGGAGCGCAGGATAATCGGCTCGGGACAAAAGATAACAGCTGTGCTGGAAATCGCGTCAAGGGCGGCGGAAAAGGACGCGACGGTTTTGATAACAGGCGCGTCCGGTACAGGCAAGGAGCTTATTGCCGAAGAGATACACAGGCGCTCGAAAAGGAACGCCTTCCCGCTGGTAAAAGTAAACTGCGCCGCACTCGCCCCCGGGCTGCTGGAATCGGAGCTTTTCGGCCATGAAAAAGGGGCCTTTACCGACGCCTATACCATGAAAAAAGGGCGTTTTGAACTGGCCGACAGGGGGACCATATTCCTTGACGAGATTGCGGAGCTTCCACTGGCGCTTCAGGTAAAGATACTTCGGGTCATCCAGGAGAGGGAGTTCGAACGGGTGGGCGGCGAAAAAACCCTTAAAACCGATGTCAGGATTATCGCCGCGACAAACAGGGACCTTAAGGCGATGGCCGGCGACGGCACCTTCAGGCAGGAGCTTTATTACAGGCTCAACGTGGTTGAGATAAAAATGCCGGCTCTTAAGGATAGAAAAGAGGATATACCCGGGCTTGTGGAATATTTTATAAAAAAATACGCTGAGTACGGCAATTTCAGGGTAAAGGGAATCACAAAGGACGCCCTTGACGCGCTTGTATCATATGATTATCCGGGAAATGTCAGGGAACTTGAAAATATAGTTCAGCGGGCCATGGTGATGTGCCG
The DNA here is from genome assembly GCA_003159495.1 of candidate division FCPU426 bacterium. Lineage (GTDB taxonomy): Bacteria > Oederibacteriota > PGYV01 > PGYV01 > Palsa-1178 > Bog-1181. The sequence goes on from PLPI01000053.1 coordinate 4,925, forward strand.
GGGCGAAATGATAAACCCTGAGGATATTCCCTATGAACTCATAAATGCGGGCGCGCCGGAGAACGCGCTGGACAGCCTTGACGCAAAAGTCGGTGATTTTGAAAAGGAACTTATACGCAAAGCGCTCGCTGAAACCGGCGGTAACAGGGCAAAAGCCGCGGAATTGCTTAAAGCAAACAGGGTAACCCTGCTGGCAAAAATAAAAAAATACGGCCTTTCCTTAAAGGAGGAGAAATGAAAAAGTTTGTGATAACACTTCTGGCATTGATAATGTTCCCGCTTTCCGCACGGCTTATTGCGCAGGAAAATCAGGACTTTACCTCAAAGGCGCTGGAGTACGCGGCCCGGCTTAAAAACAGGCAGCTTGAATACCTGAGGGTGGAGTCCCGTTACAAACAGATGCTCGGGAGGCTGAACGAGATTAAGGCCAAAAAAAACGGGAATCCAATATCATCTTTTATAGATTCCATGAAAATGAATTATTACCTGCAGGCCGGAAACAGGGCAGGCTATAAAATATATGTGCTGAAAAACCAGATAAAAGAACTCTCATCCGAATGCTTTACATTTGACACACACGTGGCGGATGACCTGTCAAAAAAATTAATGGACTGCCTTGCCGCCGGATGCGGCGATGGCCAGAAAATCTATGATGAAAGGGAAAGATGGACCATGATGGCCATGGAGTCCGGCGGGGAGATGAATTTTGACCTTGATGTGGCGGGGCTGCTCGACGGCCTGAGCCCGCAGGCAAAAGACGACCTTAAAAAATACCTGGAAAAAAAACAAGTACAGCTTGATGAGAGGATTTATATGTTAAACGAGGAGAAAGAGATAAACGAGGCAGCAAAAAAAGCCGGTTTAATTATTTCCGGGGCCGCTGGAAAAAGCAACGACTCCGGAATGGAAAAATTCATGAAAATGAAAAAAGAGGCTGGGGAAATACTGAAAAAGCTGGAATAACATTCCAAACGATACCATAGGGGTACTGGCGGAAAACCCATTACAAGTTTTATCCCGGGTGTATGACATTTTTATTGGATTTGTCGCCCGGTATAATAAAGANNTGGCGGGGTTTTCCGCCAGTACCATAGGACAGTAATAAACCAACCATCAAATGTCTGTTTTTGTACTTTTGTTTTTCACCTGTTGAAACAATCATATTTTTAGCCTTTATAATATAACTGTGTTTATGGCATGTCTATTGCTTATTAATNNTAAGGTAAGAAATTTGAAGGCGGACAAAGGAGGCTGACATGAGAATGAAGCTGATAACAATAGACGAGAAACAGTTGAAGGATTACCTTGTCCTTGTCCAGAAGATGAAGGAACTTACACCGGAAAAAGCCGCTGCGCAGGCTGAGAAAATGGCCTGCTCAAAAAATAAGGCTGAAAAACGGGTAATATACAGGGGGCTGGTAGGCGCACAGCTAAAGAATGTGGTGCATATAGCCTCAAGATACCGGGGCGCAGGGGTTACTTTCGCGGTTTTGATAGCGGCAGGAAACAGGGCGCTTATTTCATATATAAAAAATCTGGANNGCTTCGGGCGCCGCTAATTTTATGGAATCCTGTTGCTGGCATATAGAGGGCGCTGTAATGGACTGTGTGGTAGAGGCAAGAAAAAAGTAAGACGGCGTCAAAAGAAAAAAAAGAGGCATAAAAATGAAAAAAACTGCAATTACAGCAATGATTCTGGTTCTGACTGCTTTCGTATCAGCATCGGCTTCGACCGGCACGGCTTTGATAAACCCGGTGCGCCTTGCGCCGACGGCATATCATCCTGTAATTACAATAACATACAAACCGCCGGCGGGCACGGCATTTGATACAGGTGCGGTTGCGGTGCAGTTAAACCACAGTTTTTACCCGGAGCCGAGCACGGTTACCACAAGCGGCGGCCAGGTGACGGCGGTGATAATGGTCAACGGACAATCGCCAATGAATGTTGACCCGTCCCAGATAACAATTGACGGATTCGCCGTTACAATAAATTCAATTTCGCTCGGTGCGGCGGATTCGCTTGTAATAACATACGGCGCGGGAACGTCCGGGATATACGGCCCGGGCCAGGCCGGAGAATATCCATTTATCATCTCGGAAAAGGATTCATCCACGGTATCTGATTTTACGCCCCTTGATTCCCAGCCATTTATTATTGTAACCAACATGACAATTAATAAAACATGCTCAAGCGATATGATAGAAGCCGGAAATACGGTGACATATTACCTGTCATATAACAATTATGATACGGGAAATAACATGACGAACGTGTCGGTTACCGACACAATGCCGGNNACAGCCAACCATATCCAGTTACAACGGGAATATATATACATGGAACGTGGGGAGCGTTGCCTCTGTCGGGACGGGCGGAATAACGGTTACGGCAAAAGCCGCGTCGGGTATAGCTTCCTATGGATTTACCTCGACCAATAATGCAGTCATCTCCGGAACGAGTCCCGCAAGCGGCTCAAACGGAATGTCTGTTTCTGATACAGTCAATGTAAACGGTGCGATTATGAACCCGTCCATTACCGCGGCTCCGGCAACAGTTGTAACCGGGGACGCTATTACGGTAGTGATGAACATTCAAAATTCCGGGAATCTTGCCGCTACAAATATATCACCGTCTTCTCCGGTATTATCGGTTACAGGAGCGGCTGTTTTATCAAGCGGGCCTGTGCCGGCAAACATTAGTTCCATATCACCGAACAATGCGGCTTCTTTTACCTGGGTATATACGGCAGCTTCAGCGGGAACATTTTATTTTTCCAACCACGCATATGTGTATGACAACGGCCAGCCGCTTATGACATCTGTCGTAAACAGCAACAGCGTCGCAATAGTTGAACCGTCTCCCACTTCCACATTTATTCCGGTATATACACCGACAATGACGGAAACGCCGTCTGCTTCAGAGACGGCCACGGCCACCAGCGCGGTTTCAAACCCGACTGAAACATCAACTCCAACGCCGGCTGCAACAATTGCCGTACGTGTGCTGCTCGACAGGAACTATATCAATACCGGAAACGGTGATACTGTTTTGATCAGGTATAAGGCCGCAAAAGACGGCGACTGCTGGATAGATATCTACAACCTTAACGGGGAACTTGTGAAAAAATTTCCGCGTGTTTCTCTGAAAGCCGGCGAAAATTCCGCTGTCTGGGACGGCTCAAACAATAACGGGCAGAAGGTCGGACAGGGGATATATTTTATAGTTGTGCACCAGCCGGGCGGAACAGCGACAAGCAAGCTGGTTGTGATTAAATAATTATTGACACAAATATCATATTGTTATAATATGGCACAGGTTTTTTAAAAGCGTTCTTTAAATCCGTTAAATATACGGACAAGCAGTATTAAAAGACAATCTGGTAAAGGAAATGCCGGTGGGATTCCGGCGGCTGTTTCGCAACGGTAATGCCTTAAAAAAGGTTAGCCCGGTCTATTGCCAGGTTTGGCGAGTACCTTCGACAAAAGGGAAGCAGATTATTGTGACTAATCCGTTAATAAAACGGAAAATTCATCCAACTGTAAACCCGGCAGCGAAGGCCGGGTTTTTTTATGCCCGGAAATATCAAATCGGGAGGCTGGGATGAAAAAAAAATTTGCGGTTTTTGTTTTATTGTTTGCGGTGGTTTTAATACCATGCCTGTTTGCGGAAGATGCGCAAATTATTGGGAAGCCATCGGCTGATGCGGATGCGCAGGCGGATACCCTGGTGGTGACGGCGTCAAGAATGGCGCAAAACATCGGGGATGTGACAAGAAATATTGATGTAATCACCGCGGATAAGATAAAGGCATCAGGAATGGAAAATATAACCGATATATTAAATTCAATCAACGGACTTGTAATCCACCAGACCAGCGGATATCAGGGCACGGCATCCGTTTATACCAGGGGCGCGCCTTCTGAGGAAACGCTGGTTATGATAGACGGCGTACCGATAAACGATATGATGAGCGGCGGCGCCGACCTTACCATGATTGATACGTCATCAATTCAAAAAATAGAAATGATCAAGGGCGGCATGTCTTCTGTTTACGGCGAAGATTCCTCGGCCGGGGTAATAAATATAATAACGGGCGCAAATGAATCAAACCCGGAGAAGGGCAGGTATGGCGCTTTTGATTATGAGTATGGCTCTTTTAATTACCAGAAAGAAGCGCTTGAACTCTATAATAAAACAGGCGGCCTGGCCTATGATGTTTCCACGGTCCAGGAAAACAGCAGCGGCTATGCTGCAAATTCCGATTTTACAAAAAGAAGCGCGGATGTAAAACTTGATTACAACAGCGCCTTTCTTGATTCGACATTCATCGGCTTGTACTTTAAAAGGGAAATGGGGGTGCCATTCGGGCCAGGCGGGTCTGATCTTACTTCAAGGCAGAGCGATGAAAACTATGATTTCGGGCTAAACGAAAGATTTAATATAGGGGATGTAAACGCAAAAATCAGCGGTTACATGCGCTCGGCGGATCTCGGATTCCAGGACCCTTCTTACGGCACTTATTCGGATAATATAAAAAAAGAATATGAAGGCAATGCGGTATTTTCATATGATCTTGGCGGGATTCTGGATTTTGAAACCGGATATGAATCCAATGTAAAAAATATAACCGCCACAAATATACAGGGTGAAAAGAGTAATGTCAACCAGGCATCGCTGAGCAGCATAACGGCAAAACTTTTAAATGACACCCTGCTGATAAACGGAGGATTCAGGGCGGATTTTAATTCGGCATACGGCAACATGACAAGCGAAAATATAAGCGCCAAATACAATCTGTTTGATATGGTTGACATCCGGGGGCTTGTCGACAAATCATTCAGCGCTCCGACGCTCGGCGACCTTTACTGGTATGAGGCCGACAACTATTACGGAACGCTGTACTATACACTTGGAAATCCAAACCTTAAAATCGAAAATTCGACAAATTATGAACTGTCGTTTTCAAAAAAGGTGTCAAATGTTTCCGCCTCCGTTACATTTTTTGACAACGACATAAGCAATCTGATTGATTGGGTATCAACCCCTGATTATATTACAACAACCCCGGTCAATATCGATAAGGCGTCAATAATGGGTGTTGAGGCAAAGGCAGGGGTGGCTGTAAATGATTACATCTCTCTAAAAGCGGGATATACATATATGAAGGCTGTGGATACAGTAACAAAAGAACCGCTTCCATACAGGCCGGCAAACCAGGCAAACGCCGGTGTTACCGTGACCCTTCCGTCAAAAACCAGGATAAACATTGACGGAGAGTATTCAGACATCAGATACTACTCGGAGAGCGCGGCTCCGCTTAAATCGTATTTTTTGTTTAACGCTTCCGTGTCACAGGAAATTACAAAAGACATAAACATCCATTTGAACCTTGATAATGTTATGAACAACACGCAATATGAAATAGTGAACAACTATGTTATGCCCGGCAGGGCGTTAAATATCGGAATGAACGCCGGTTTTTAAAAAAAACACCGACTGCGGGTTTTTAAATCCCGCAGTCCGGATTTTAATGCCCTTAACTGCGGAAAAGCAGGCGACTAAAAAAAGGGAACCAAACATTTACCCGCCACATTTCTTATTATAAACTTACGTTTCACATTGTGCCATTAATCTATATTCAAAAACAGGCGGTTTAATCGCTTAAGGTTAACTACTTAACCAAAAACGACAAAATTCATTAATTCCCCTCTTTACTTTCACGTAAAACAGTTTTATTTTATGGTTAAAACGTGTGCTGCAATTATTTTGTCAACCCCGGAAAATTTGCTTTGTAATATATCCGTGCTATATTCATTGTACGGGCTATTTTAAGCGTTTAAACGGATTATATACATGAATGCCGGGGTTAAAAATTTTTAGAAAGATAGAAGGCGGGGCTTTTATTATGGATAAAAAATTTTCGAACTTGAGTCGGGTGTTTGTCATATTTGTATTTCTATTTGTCACAACGTCCGGCATATACGCTTTTACAAATCCAGGATTTGAAACAGGCACCCTTGCCGGTTGGACAACAAATATTTCCTACGGCGCAAATGTGATATATGACCCCAATATAACCATACAAACCCACGGCGCGGCATGGCACACCCAGGGAACCATATGCGTTGCACCTTCAATATGCCTTGATATGGTCCATACCGGAACATACGCCGCAATGCTTGATTCAGGAAGGGGAGATTCGCCGGTCAGGGATTACGCACAGATTCAGCAGGCCGATACTGTACCGACTAACGGCAACGAATGCCTCTCTTTCTGGTTCTCCGCTGTTTTATCAGGTTACCATTATCTTGACTGGCTCAATGGCGGCAATGGTTCCCCTAATGACGACGCTTATGTAATAGTCGAAGTACTTGTTAACGGCGCCGTGGTCGCCTCACAGCGTTTTAATTATTTTACAATGCTGAATCAGCTTGTTGATGATGGTGCGGATCCGGCGGGAGGGCCTGAACCGGTCGTAAGCGGCACGGGAAATTTAAACGTATGGAAACACCTGCCGTGGACGCAGTTTTACATTAATCTCTCAGCCTATGCGGGCCAGCAGGCGACGGTAAGGTTCACCGCTTATTCTTGCGATCAGAGCGGGCACAGCTGTATCGGCTATCTTGATGACGTAAGCTGGTCGGCATGCCCGAGTGTTAATATGACACTCACAAAATCAAACAACCCGTCAGGAACGGTACACAGCGGCGGCAATATAACATATACACTTAATTATTCAATATCAGGAACGGCAGGCGTGTTGGGCGTCAATATATTTGATACATTTCCTGCCGGAACTACATATGTAAATAATTCCGCCGGAAGCACGCCGTTTTATCCTGTAGTTAATGTCACGGCCTCGGGTATTAACTGGAACCTCGGGTATCTCGCCCCCAACGCGTCCGGTTCGCTGAAATTTGCGGTTAAAGTAAACACGGCGTGCACCGNNCAAACCGCCGGTATTATATCAAATACTGTCTATAACTGGATAGACGGCTGTTCGCCGACTTTCACACCGACAAAAACATTCACACCCACAAAAACATTCACACCGACATTTACGCAGACATCGACAAGGACATTTACAAAAACAGTGACGCCTACCGATACTCCTACATTTACTCCTACCGCAACGCCGACTTTCACCGACACAAATACGTTCACCCCGACCGATACGCCGACATTCACGAGGACCGATACCCCGACTTTCACAGATACGGCAACGGATACTCCGACATTCACCCTGACATCCACAAATACTCCCACGACATCAAAAACAATTACGCCGACCTTTACCGTGACAAAAACATTCACGCCGACATATACGGCCACGCCGACATTTACAGCAACCCCGACTTTCACATCCACATTTACGGACACACCGACTTTCACAAGCACAAGGACATTTACCCACACTTATACCGAAACAGCAACCTCGACATTTACATATACATTCACGGCTACGCCCACTTTTACCAGTACTTATTCCATGACGGATACCCGTACGGACACGCCGACATTTACAGCGACGCCGACTTACACAATGACATTCACCATGACCGATACGCCGTCATATACGTGCACTTACACATCTACATATACGCCTACATTTACATACACTGTGACATTGACTTTTACCCCGACTTTTACAATCACGCCAACCATAACCCCGATAAACACTTATGTAAAGCCGGGGTATCTGCTGACCGTGAAGGTATATAATGAGGCCGGAGAGGTGGTCAAGACAATAACAACGGTTTCAACGGACTATGTACTGACAGGCATAATAACGTCAACAGACGGCAACACAACAAACGCGTTTTCCAGTGATAAAATCCTTACAATCACAATACCGGGCGCCGGCCCCGGCGGAACAGACCTCGTGACATCATGGGACGGCACAACGGACGGCAACCAGCCCGCCGCTTCGGGTTCATATTATATTTCGGCGGCGGAGACTGATACCTTCGGACACATCCTGGATATAACAAAAGATATAACATTGATAAAAAACACAACTTATGTCCAGCTGAATATTTTCAACAGCGCCGGGGAGCTTGTCAGGACGATAACGGATGTTAACTTTGTCTTCCCTCCAAATTTTCTTTCAGGCCCGGACGGGCTTGGCATAAGGCTGGATGTTCCTCAACTAATCACCACAAAACAGGCAAATTCGTCCCCCGTCCAGATAAAGTTTGGCGCCGCCTCCGCGGATATCATGCTCTGGGACGGAAAGAACGCGGAAGGCCTGTCGGTAAGCAGCGGGGTATATGAAATGCAGCTGGTGGTTAAAACAGAGACTCTCACGAAAATTGTGGCGACAAAAAGCGTCACAGTGCTTGAAAACAACGACGTTTTTATAGGCAATATAAAAACGGTCCCAAACCCCTATAACGGCTCAACGGACGGGATACAGCTTATATGGACAGCAAATGAAACGGGGAAAATGACAATAAGCATTTATAACATCTACGGAGAACTTATCCGCAACATAAATGCCGCGCTCGAAAGCGGCGCTGTAAGCTGGGATGTAAAAACCGCCGGCGGAAATCAGGCCTCAAACGGCCTGTACATCGCGGTCCTTCAGGGAATATCAGAGAGCGGCAATGTTGCCAGGATGATGGTGAAGATTGCCGTTAACAGAAGGTCCGTGGCGCGGTATTAAGATGTAATATTGTCCGTAAAAAACCAGCCGTTATGATAAAATACATTACTATCCAAATTTTTAAAGGAGATTGTATGGCCATAAATAAAAAAACAGCGGTCATCACCGGCGGGGCGCAGGGAATAGGGCTATGCCTTGTAAAGGAATTTTTAAGGACGGGATATAATGTGGCGGCCGCGGATATTGACGCGGAAGCGGGAGCAGAACTTAAGGCCTCTTTAAAGGCAGGTTGCGGGCTGCTTTTTTTAAAATGCGACGTCTCTTCTGAAAAAGATGTGCGGTTATTTATGGAAGCAGCGGCAAAAAAATTCAAATCAATCGACGTGCTGGTCAACAACGCAGGTATAGGAATAAACAGGCCCGTGGAAGAGCTTTCACTCAATGAATGGAACCGCGTTATCGGGGTTAACCTGACCGGTGCATTTTTATGTTCCAGGCAGGCGGCAAAACATCTCAGGACAACACGGGGTAATATAATCAATATCGCCTCGACAAGGGGGCTCATGTCGGAAAAAAACACCGAGGCTTATTCCGCCAGCAAAGGCGGAATACTTTCACTGACACACGCGCTTGCGGTGAGCCTGGGGCCGGATATAAGGGTTAACAGCATAAGCCCGGGCTGGATCGAGGTTTCCGACTGGAAGAAAAAAAACGATTTTAAGGTGCCGGTGCACTCACAGGCTGACAGGGAACAGCATCCGGCAGGCAGAGTAGGGACGCCTTATGATATAGCGGAGGCGGCGCTTTTTCTTGCTTCAAAAAAAGCAGGGTTCATAACCGGCCAGAATTTTGTTATAGACGGCGGCATGACAAAAAAAATGATATATGTATAGCCGGCTTTATCAGCTTGACACGCGGGTGCGCGGAGTGTATATATGGATATACAGACAAGTTTTCTTCCAGGGGGTATGAATGAAAAGCTGTAACATATTATTTTCGGGCAACGGCATAATAATTTCCGCGGCTGTAGACACCCCGGAAGGGGAAATAAAATGGGGCAAGCCCCTGCACATGATGAAAAGGGATGCCGGAGCGCTTGAAATCGGAAGCGCCGTGATGGAAAACCTTAACTCGCCGATAAATTCCATATTATCACCGGAAGAGGTGCTCAAAGAGGCCGGATTTTCATCGTGGGCCGAATTTTCAAAAAACAACATGCTTGTCACCGCGGAATTAAAGGGGGACAAAATAATTGTCCACCCCTATTATTCCGGCGTAGACGGTGATTATTACAATGTCCTCAACAGGGACAAAGAGTCCGGGACCGGACCATATGAGCTTGGTCATAATGTAATAAAGGCGCTCGAGTATTGTGTATAAAGCTGTTTTAAGTAAAACACCTTATTTATAAGGCGGAACGGCTGTCATAAAAAGAGGGGAAAACAGCAAAATATTATTGACATAAGGGTTAAAAAGTGTAAAATATACCCTTGCTTTTAATATAAAGCTGGAAATCATGAAATTAAAGGAAATCCATTGTTTTCCTGATTTTATAAGCATAAAACCGGAACGGGTTTTATTTTTTTTATAAGGTGGGCCGGTAGCTCAGTTGGTAGAGCACCGCCCTTTTAAGGCGATTGTCGCGAGTTCGAGCCTCGCCCGGCTCACCAGTAATTTTTTTAGATTAAGGCAAGTATTTTAACTGTTCATGTTATGACATGGAACAATATCCAAGGAGGCTTTACAATGTACGCAGTGGTTGAGATCAGCGGCAAGCAGTACAAAATGTCCGAAGGGGACACGGTAAAAATAGACGACCTAATCCCGGGCATCGGAAAAGAGATCACCTTTGACAGCGTCCTGCTTATTGTCAAGGAAAATGAGGTCAAGGTCGGAAAACCAAAACTTGAAAATGTAAAAATAACATGCGAAGTGCTCGATCCGGAATTCAAGGGCGAGAAATTCATGGTATTCAAATGGAGAAGGAGAAAGAACTCCAAGAAACGCATGGGCCACAGGAGAAAGTATACTATCCTTAAAGTAAAATCTATACAGCTGTAAAAGCATCCAATATAAAAATCATCACAGGAAGGTGAAGCTCGAATGGCACATACAAAGGCACAGGGAAGTTCAAGGAACGGACGCGACAGCGCCGGCCAGAGGCTGGGCGTGAAGGCATACGGAGAGAATTTTGTGACCAGCGGTTCCATTATAGTAAGGCAGCGCGGCACAAAGATCAAGGCCGGAGTCAATGTGGGAATGGGTAAGGATCACACCCTTTTCGCAAAGGCTGACGGCATAGTAAAATTTGTAAAAACCGGCAAGGGAAAGTTTGTTTCGATACTGCCGGAAGTAAACGCCTGATAAAACGAAAAAACGGATAAAATAAAAGGCGGCCTTTAAAGGCCGCCTTTTTTATTTTAGGGCCCGGCATGGAACAGGTTTTTGTGTTATAATGGCTGAAATTACGGGATAAAAAATACCCGGGATAAGAGGAAAATAATGTTTGTAGATCTTGTAAAAATTAACGTGGTTTCGGGAAAGGGCGGCAACGGCGCCTCCAGTTTCAGGCGGGAAAAATTCATACCGAAAGGCGGCCCGGACGGCGGCGACGGCGGCAGGGGCGGCCATGTTTACATGGAAGTGGACAGGAACCTGACCACGCTCGTGGATTTTCATAACAACAGGATATTCAAGGCGGTCGACGGCGCAAAGGGGTTCGGTGCCAGGATGCACGGAAAGAACGGCGAAGATATAGTAATACGCGTGCCCGTCGGGACAATAATAAAAGACGCCGCCAGCGGCGCAATCATAAAGGATCTTCTTACCAACGGCGAAAAATTCCTTCTTTTAACAGGCGGCAGGGGAGGCAGGGGCAACTGGCATTTCCGCTCGTCAACAAGGCAGGCGCCCCACTTTTATGAAAAGGGCGAACCGGGCGACTCCAGGGAAGTCACGCTGGAACTTAAGATACTCGCGGATGTGGGCATAATAGGAATGGCCAACGCCGGAAAGTCCACCCTTCTTTCAAAAATATCCAACGCGCATCCCAAGATAGCGGATTATCCATTCACAACGCTTACGCCGGTGCTGGGTCTGGTAAAATATTCGGATACTTATTCATTTGTAGTGGCGGATATCCCCGGGCTTATCGAGGGGGCATCGGAGGGAAAAGGGCTGGGTTTTGATTTTTTGCGCCATATTGAGCGTACAAGGCTCTATATACATGTGGTTGACGCCACGCAGGGCGACGCCTATGACAATTACGTGATGATAAACAACGAGCTTAAGGCCTACAACAAAAAACTTATTAAAAGGCCGCAGGTGGTGGTGGTAAATAAAAGCGAACTTTTAAGCGAAGATGAAAAAAAGTCAATACTTGCGAAGTTCAAAAAGAAAAAGATAGCCATAGATTTTATATCTGCCAAAGAGGGCGAAGGCGTGGCGAAACTTCTTAACAGGGTATATAACGAGCTCAAGGACCTGCCGCCTGCCGAAGAGGAAAAAACCGAACTGAAGGTCTACAGGGAACCCGACACGCTCACAGTTGAAAAACTGGATGATAATGTTTATTCCCTGCATGGAAAACGCGTGGAAAAATTTGTCTCGATGCTGGATTTTTCAACAAATGAAACGGTGCAGGTTTTCAGGAGATACCTTGAGAGGCAGGGGCTCAACAAGTTCCTCAGGGAAAAAGGGGTAAAGACCGGTGATTTTGTGATCATCGGCGACAAAGATTTCATATTCGAGGAAGATTAAAAAAAATCCGCTTAAGGCCGTAGTATTACAGGGGCCGGGGGTGACATGATGTACAGACGAATGGTCATAAAAGTTGGAACAAACCTGCTTGTCGACGATAAGGGTATAAGAAAAAATTTCTTAAAATCCATAGTCGCGCAGATAAAGCCGCTTCACGCGGCCGGCAGGGAGATAATAATAGTTTCATCCGGCGCCATAGGGCTCGGCATAAGAAAGCTGAACCTCGGGAAAAAGGCGTCAACCCTTTCCGAAAAACAGGCCACGGCCGCTGTCGGCCAGATAATGCTCATGCAGGCGTATGAGGAGGCCTTCAGAGCGGTTAATATACCCGTGGCGCAGGTCCTGCTCGGCCATGACGACATAAAGAGCAAGTCGCGCAACATCAACGCGCGCAACACACTGAACAAACTGCTGGAGTGGAAGGTAATACCGGTAATCAACGAGAACGATACAGTGGCCACCGACGAGATAAAATTCGGCGACAATGACACGCTCGCGGGAATTGTGGGCAGCGTCGTATCCGCGGATGCCGTGTTAATCCTGACATCCGTGGACGGCGTATACGATAAGAACCCCGACACAAACGCAGACGCGCGCATCATAAACGAGATAGACGACATAAATGAGCAGGGCAAAAACATCAGCACCGAAGGCAGGACGACCATGGGCACCGGAGGCATGGGAGCAAAACTTGAAATAGCCAGAAAACTAAACTATGCCGGCATCCCCCTTGTCATAGCCAACGGCAACGCTGATAATGTCATAGAAAAAATAGCCGCCGGGAAGAATGAGGGTACAATAGTAAGGGTTAAAAATGAAAAACTGGGGCCAAAAAAAAGCTACATACTCATGTCGCTGAAGGAAAAAGGAAAGCTTAAAGTTGACGACGGCGCGAAAGCCGCCCTTTTAAATTCCGGAAAAAGCCTGCTGGCCGTCGGCATATGCGGCGTGTCGGGGGAATTTAATTTCGGCGATGCGGTGGAAATCACGGATATGAATGGCGCAAAACTCGGAAAGGGCATGGTGAATTATTCATCGAAGGACCTTGAAGGGATAAAAGGCAGGCGCAACAGCGAGCTAAAAAAAGAGCTCGGCGGAAACTTTTACGAGGAAGTAATACACAGGGACAATCTTTTGATATACAGGTAACATGCATTATAAGGCTTATGACGGACTGCGATGCTTTTCAACAAACCATTTCTCAAATATATTCCAAAAAAATGCGGTACATATTTATTGGTGCTTCGCATTACCAGACCGTTCATAATAACTTGTTGTGTTGTAAAACAAAGAAACAAAAAGAAAGATATGAATCGTACTTGATAATATCCTTTCAGGATTGTATAATTTATTGTGAAAAAAAGAGAGCAAGGATAAATGAGAAAAAATCTAATAAAGAGAGCCGCTTTAATATCCATAGCAATCGTGTTTTTTGCAGTGGCGGTCACGGCATTCCATCATCATGACCACGTGGAAGATACCGATCACTGTGAAATATGCGCTTTTATAATGATATTCAGCGCGGTAATCGCGCCGGCAGCGGCGTTGTTTGTGATTGTAATCTTGTTTTGCGGCATTGTTGCCGTATCAAGTCCGATTGCATACTCAGCTGAAAAGAGTTTTAACCCTTCCCGAGCTCCCCCGTTTATTTCCGCATAAAAAATGATTTTCCCACAGAACCATCCGGAGTTAATGGCAAAATAATTTTATAAGCGTTATTAATCTTATTTTTATTATCAGCTGTATTAATTCCAGGATAATAACATCAAAAAAACAGGCATTTGTAGAACGCAACACGTTTATTATTTATTGTGAGTGTTTTGCTATATGCCGGTTTACAAACTCATCGCAAAATAATGGAGGTTATAATTGTATATGAAAATTCACAAAAATTTTTATTTATTATTATTCGTGTTTTTTAGCCTGTGCATTACACAGGCTTTTGCCGGCGTTGAGGGGGTTATAACGGGAACAGTTACCGACAATAACGGCATAGCCGTCGCAAATGCGGCAGTGCAGCTATCCAGTCCGGAAGGAAGGTCCGTTAAAAACGTAACTACCACAGCCACGGGTGCTTTTCAGATTTTTCCAGTTGATTTTGGCGATTACACGCTGCATGTAAATATGCAGGGATTTGCGCCGTATGTTGCAGAAGTAAAAGTTTCATCCGGAAACACTTCAAATCTGGACATTCAGCTTTCACCCGCCGGATCGAACGAAATGGAACTTAAGGTCCGGGTAAAAAAACATCTGATAGACGAAGGTGTCTCACAGAGCATTAACACGGAAACAAAAGAAGACATTGATAAATTGCCGCAGGGTTCCAGCATAAGCCTTCCGAATCTCATGACAGAAACAAATCCTGGAATGGTGCTGGGTTCATTCGGACAGGTATTTGTGCGCGGAAATCACGCCAACATTCAGTATCAGATTGACGGCGTACAGCTGCCTGATTCTCTTACCGGAGCTTTTGGCGATGCTTTCAGCCCCGGGAATATTGAAAGCGTTGAGTTTATCACCGGCGGCATACCGGCGGAATTCGGGAACCGCCTCGCAAGTGTCGTTAATATAATAACAAAATCCGGCACGGAAAGCCCCGGAGGTTCATTCGAAATGAACTATGGTTCTTTTAACCGGATATCCCCGCAATTGTTTTACGGCGGGTCGGATCCAAGCGGCAGCCTCCATTATTTTCTGTCGGCAAATTACAACACCACTGACAGGGGGCTTGATACGCCGGAACCGGCAAGCGACAGCAATCAGGCGCAGGGCGGCAGTCAGGTTGTGCATGACTACAGCAACGGAAATAATGAATTTTTAAAACTTGACTGGATTGCCGACAATGACAATAAATTCATGCTGAATTTGTTCAATTCGGAACAATTCTACCAGATTCCAAATTTTCCGGCTTCTTTTAACCCGACCGATTCTATTTTTAATTCGCCGGATGAATTCGGAAACGATCCGTACAATTACGCTCCCGCGGGAACCAACGACACCCAGTCAAACTCCGACATCTACGCGCAGATAGGCTGGACGCATACTTTTTCCGAATCGTCATATTTTCAGCTTGTTCCTTACTGGAAATTTTCACACGTACAGTTTAACAACGACCTGACGAACGATCTGGCATCGGCAACGTTAATCACCGGCGACACACCTTCTTCGCTTTATATGGACAGGCAGGCCGACAATTATGGAATAAAAGGGGACTATACCGCGCGTCCGGACGGACAGAATCTTTTCAAAGCCGGTTTTCAGGTCCAGTATTCGATATCAGGAGGTCCTGTCACGGTTTACGGCTTTGATCCTTCAGGCAATTCAGTAACATCTTCTGATAACGGAACGGATATTGGATATACGGAAAGCGGTTATGTGCAGGACGATTATACTATTGCAAAGTGGCTGATATTAAATGCCGGGCTTCGTTTTGACGCCACACAGTTCATTTTTTCGGGCGTCACCCCGGATGACTATGAATTTCAGCCAAGACTGGGGTTAAATTTCCTGCCGACAGATACCACAAAGTTGCATATATACTACGGAAAATTGTTCCAGCCTGCTCCTATTGAGGATCTGCGGGATACTTTTGCGGTCTTTACGGGAAATTTGCAGCCCTATGACATAAAAGCCGAGAAAGACGACTACTATGAGATTGGAGTTGCCCAGCAGATAGGCGACAACCAGGTCGTTTCTGTTAACGGATATTACAAAAACGCGGTAAACATGCTGGACGATGTACAGTTGTTGAATACCGCCGTTTCACAGCCATATAACTTTGCCGTAGGGTACGCTTATGGCCTTGAATTCACCATTAAGGGAGAGATAACGAAGGAACTTTCAGATTTTGTAAATTACTCGTATGAAATCGCCAAAGGATCCGGGCTCAGCGGAGGGTTATTTGCTTTTCCACCGGCGCCGGCGGACAATACCTATTATTATCTGGATCATGTCCAGATACATACAGCCAATATGGGGCTGACCTATTCAAATGATAATTTCTGGATAACGGGCGAGGGACTGTACGGCAGTGGTTTGAGAACAGGGGATAATAATTCCATTAGCCTGCCGGCTCACTTTACGGCCAACGCAACGATCGGGTATGACTTCAAGGACAAAAACGGAAATTCTGACTGGAAAATCTCGACGGATTTTATCAATATTTTCAATGATCCTTACGCCATAACAGTTGCCAATGGGTTCAACGGGTCGCATTACGATCCGGGTTTTGTGTATGAACTGCATATAGTAAAGGGATTTTAAGAGTTAATTAC
>PLPI01000062.1 GCA_003159495.1 candidate division FCPU426 bacterium
CCTTTACGGTTTTGACGGCTTTTCCCGACACTGCCTTTAATTTTTTTCTGTTGTCATAAGCGTATAATATCTTTTCCGCAAGAGTCTCAGGTGTAACATCGCCCGCAAGGAACCCGTCTTTTCCATCGGTAATTATTTCCGCGGTTCCGCCCCTGTTAAATCCGGCTGTGGCAATTCCCAACCCCATTGCCTCGATGGTGACCAGCCCGAAAGGTTCGTTGGGTGAAGGCATCACGTAAAGATCAAACCCCGGCATGAACGCGTATTTGTCCCCGTAGCCGCAAAAAATAAAATTTTTGAGCCCGCTTTCCCTTACCATGGCTCGGATTTTGTCCTCGAACCATTCCTCGCCGGCGTCGGCCCGTCCGACAAGGGCGAATTTTATATCCCCGCGCAGTTTAGATATTATCCCGGCCGTTTCTATCAGAAGTTCAAGCCCCTTGTTTCTCCTGAATATGCACACCGTCCCGCAGACAAAATTTTTCTCAACCCTGAATTTTTTCCTGAAATTATTCCGCGCTTTTTCCACGGATTTTCCGGGCAGTCTTGTCCCGTTATATATCACCCCGAGCTTTTCCGGATTAACGCCGGCTTTTTCCATTGAAAGCCTGGACGCCTGTGAAACGCATATTATTTTCGCCGCAAACGCGGAAACAAGCCTTGCCTGTGAGGCGTTATAGGAAAAAAACGGTTTTTCGATTATAAGCTGTTTGTGCCAGAGCATGGGAATTTTTTTAACAAAACATGCCGGACCGGCAAGTTTTGCCGCGAACATGGAGCCCGCGTAAACAAGGCTGAATTTATTTTCGGACAAAAATTTAACCAGCTTTAGAAAGAAGCCGGCATAACCAAAGATGTACCTGTACTTTACTTTTTCCGGGGCCTGGATGAAACTTACTTTTATCCCGATCTTTTCGCCTTCGGATTCTATCATTCCGCGGTTCATGGCAAGTATCTCTACTTCGTAATATTTCTTCAGCCCTTCTGCCAGGTCAAGGAGAACCCTCTGTCCCCCTCCCATGAAGGGGAAATATTCCAGGAGCAGTATCTTTTTCCTACCATTCATTTACAGCTTCCCATCCGGCCGGCGGCCTTGTCCCGTCCTGGACGCCCCACGCCGGCATAACATAAACAATCGACGCCCCTATCCTCTGGGAATTCGATGCCGGGTCTATTGAGTCCGCATAGTACGCATAGTCAAGGTTCAGCGTCAGCCGCTCGGAGGGTTTCAGCTTAAGCCCTGCACCGGCTGTAAATCCATCGTTATATCCGGCCCTGAGATAAAAAAACTTTTCTATATCCAGTTCCGCCCCGCATCTGAGCTCAAATCCTTCAAACGAATCAAATACAAAATCGACTGCCGGAAGTATTGAAACCCCTTTTAAACCGAACATATCTGCATACTCGTAGGAAAATCCGGCGGTTATCGTCTGCTGCGGCGATTCCGTGTAGGATGAACCGCTCCCGCTCCATGTTATATTGGAACTGATATTTGTGAGTGCAAGCGCGGCATTGAGGCCGTCAATTATATTATAAATGGCTCCCAGGTCGAAACCCACCCCGGCGCCGCTGTAATTATCAAGGTTGTCGGTAAAAACCTTAAAATTACCGCCAAGGCTCAGCCTGTCCGAAAGCTTCGAGGAAACATTGAACAGCAGCAGGTTTGAGGACTGTCCTATCAGGCTGTCCGGCGTGGATGAATTAGTGAGCCTGGCCTCCACATCGGAACCGGAGGAATAATTTATCCATGAAAATCCAACCGCATAAAGCGCCTTTCCCGCATAAAACGGGTCCGCAGTGGCAAAATAATTAAGGCTCCTTCCAAAGCTGAGCATATATGTCTCGGCCATGAGTTCAAGCCCCGTGAGCCTGACAGTCCCGGCAGGATTGTAAAATGCCGCCGATGCGTCGTCGGCCACCGATGTAAAAGCCGAGCCCATGCCTGTCGCCCGCGTCCCCATTCCGAGTTTTAAAAAAGCGAAGGATTCGCCGCCGTCTGCCGACAGCGGTAAAAAAGCCGTTAATAAAAGCGCCATGGCAATCATTATCCTGCGCATTTAGTAAAGCACCGCTATCTTGTTTTTTGCGTATGGACCCGCCGCGCTTTTAACAATATAAAAATATACCCCGTTTGACACGGCAGCGCCGGAACTGTTTTTTCCGTTCCATTGCACCGTATTATATACTGTGGTTGAAACATCTGCGGCGTTAATTGAGTCCTGCCAGACGAGCCTGCCCCCGCCGTCGTAAATTTTTATTGTGATATCAGCCTGACTTGAGGCCCAGAATACAATATTTGTCGCCAGATCCCTGCTTGGTGAAAAAGGATTCGGCCAATTATATGTTTTAAGAGCCTGCCCGCCGGTTGATTGTGCGTTATAATCCTGTTGAAGTGCCCGGTATACATTTACACGCCCCCAGCCAAAATATTTGTCATACCCCGGATTCCCGCCGGCGCACTGCTGGTAATCGTCGTCCGCGGTCTGCTCTAAAACCGTCCTGATCTTATCCGGCGTATATGCCGGATTTCTCAATTTAACAAGCGCGGCTGCGGCCGCTACAATGGGCGAGGAAAACGATGTCCCGTCCATTGATGAGTAACCCGAAGGGTTTGAATCCAGGTTGTTCGCCGCCGACCAGATATTTACCCCGGGTGCGGCAATGTCTATCTTTCCGAAATTTGAAAAAGAGGCCAGCACATCATAAGTGGAGCCGCATGAATCAACCGCGATATCCGTGGCCGAAACGGCCATCACATTCGGATAAGCAGCCGGATAATATGTCTGCGTACTGTCGTTGCCGGCGGCCGCAATGCAGAGTACCCCGGCGCTGTAGGCGTAGTTCACGGCCTGCTCCAGGACATCATCCTGATTGGAGCCGCCGAATGACATATTTATTATATCCGCTCCGTTGTCCGCGGCCCATACTATTCCGTCATATATATCGCTGTCGTTCCCGTTGCCGCCGGCATCAAGCACTTTTACAGGGAGTACTTTGACCCTTGATGTCCATGTCACATCCTGGCTGCACGATACCGATGCCATCCCGGACAGGTTATTAGTGTTTGCCGCTATTATTCCCGCCACATGCGTTCCATGGCCCGCGTCCCCGCATGAGTCCGGCTGTTCATCGTCATAAGGCGGCGCTGTCGGTGTAAGCTCGTTGTATCCCGGCAGTGTGTTTCCCGCAAGGTCCGGGTTCCCGCCGCCGAGCGGATAGTCCACACCCGTATCAATAACCGCCACAACAATATTCCTTCCCGCAGGCGCAGTGGTGAGTCCGGAGGCAAAAGCCTTGTCCGCCTCAACCTGGTTTAAATACCACTCTCCCTGGCGCATAAAACCGTAACATGGAAGATGATAATTTGTACCGCTGCTGTACAAAGGGTCATTTGGCCCGCCTGATACAGTGGAATAAATATAGGAATACGCGTCAAGCGCGCTTAAAATATAATTCGGCTGCGCGCTTTTCACGATGCTTTCAGTTTTAAGCAATGCAATAAGCGCGTCCACGGCCGAAGGGTCCGGGGCCCGGTAACAGTTGAATAATTTGTTCGCCGGATTTATCCTTTTGCGTTTCAGCGCGTAATACGACTCAACCTCCGTTATCATGTCAGCAAGCGCCGTATAAGACGTCTTATGTTTCGCGTTGAATGCAGACGCGTCTTCCGGCGACAGGTTCTTTTTGAATATTACAAGCACCTCTCCCGTATCGCGCGGATTATTTTTAAGCGAGCGTACAGTACCGTATAAAAACTGGAAACAAACGAGGAGCAGAAAAGAGGCAAGCAACATCTTTCTCAATTTTTTGTTCCACCCTCGGCTATGTCAATAATAACTTCAGCCAGTTCTTTTTTTGCCCCGCCCCCTTCATAAACAACTTTGCCGCCCGCCGATATTACCGTTATCTCATTGTTGTCGGAATTAAATCCGGCGCCTTTTTTTGTCACATCGTTAAACACTATAAAGTCAAGGTTCTTTGACCTTAATTTGCGGCGAGCCTCATGCTTTAAATCCCCGGCTTCCGCGGCAAAGCCTATGACCATTTTTTTACCCTTATGGCTTCCGGCCCAGGCTATTATATCCCCTGTGGGTTCAAGCTTCAGGTCAAGGCCTCCCGAAGCAATCCTTTTTATTTTTCCGCCCCGCTTTTTTACAGTAAAATCACCCACTGCGGCGGCGCCTATTATAATATCGGCCTTTTCAAAATATTTTTTTACCGCATCCATCATATCCCCCGCCGAAACGGCCTTTACAACCAGCGCGCCTTCGGGTATGAACGCGCTCTCTCCGGTGACAAATATCACATCATGCCCCCTTTTCATGGCCTCGCGGGCAAGGTGATATCCGGTTTTTCCGGACGAAGGATTTGATATGAACCTGATGTCGTCAATGAATTCCCGGGTGGCCCCGGATGTGATTAAAAATGTTTTCTTATTTACTTTTTTTTTTTTAACAGCTCTGCCGCGCGGCTGAATATTTCCGCGGTGTCCTCAATGTGCCCGACGCCGCTGTCGCCGCAGGCAAGCCTGCCTTTGACCGGCCCGCAAAAAATATATCCAAGTTTTTTTAATTTTTCCACATTGGAGGCAACTATCGGATTTTCCCACATCTTTGTGTTCATCGCGGGTACAATCATGACTTTTTTATCGGATGCCATGACAACCGTTGTCAGCAGGTCATCCGCTATGCCGCAGGCTATCTTTCCTATTATATTTGCCGTAGCCGGGGCTATAACAATGAGGTCGCAGTTCTGCGCCAGGCCTATATGCGTTATTTTTTCGGCGGGATTTTTTGATTCAAAAAAAAGGTCGGTATAAACCGGATTTTCCGAAAGCGTCCGCAGTGTAAGGGGGGTAACAAACTCCAGCGCTTCCGCGGTGGGCACGCAGATAACCTCAATGCCGGCTTTCTTAAAAAGCCTTACCAGCTCGGGCGCCTTATAGGCGGCTATGCCCCCTGTTATTCCAAGGACCACACTCGGCATGTTTTAGTCGCCGACGTTTATTTTTTCCAGGTCGAATGCGGGATATTTGATCTTATCCTCAAGGAACTCTTTTACGGCCGTGACCGTGGCTTTTTTCTTCCTGTCGCCCTCGTCCACATCCGCGGGATTTTCCCTGATGGCTTTTGCCCTGTTTGATATTACGATAACAGCGGCGTATTTATTCGGAAGCTTTTTTTTCAGTTCTTCATGCGTGAAATCAAACTTTTTCATAATTTCTCCTTTTTGCTTTTAGCCATTGCACGGTTGAGCCTTTCCAGGGCATATATGTTGTCCAGATACCCGGTGGCATCAGCCAGTTTATCGTTCACTATTATATAATCATACTTTGACCTTTCTTTCAATTCTTTTTTTGCCAGGGCAAGCCTGTTTTTTACCGCATCAACCGATTCGGTCCTCCGGTTCAGGAGCCTGCGGGAAAGCTCCTTAAACGACGGCGGAACTATAAATATGGTTATGCAGTCGACTTTTTTCGTTATTTTTCCGGCCCCCTGCACATCTATGTCCATTATCACGTTCCTGCCTGAATTGACTGTTTTTAAGACAGTTTCCCTAAGCGTGCCGTAATAATTGTCAAGTATTGTGGCGTGCTCGAGAAATCTCCCTTTTTTGACGTAATCCCTGAATTTTTCCTTTGTAAAAAAATAATAATCCCTGCCGTCAATCTCGCCCTTACGCGGCTGCCTTGTGGTTACGGAAACGGATACGGAAAAATCATTCCTGTGTCCCTTTAAAAATTCGTTTATTACAGTCGTTTTCCCCGTGCCCGACGGCGCGGATATGACGAATATCATCCCTTTTTTTTTCATTTCTTTTCAGGTTCCTTGCATTTTTTTTCAGGCTGTTTATCCCTGTTGGAAAACCTTGAAATCAGCGTTTCGGCCTGCATGGCCGAAATAACGCAGTGGTTCGAATCGGTGATGATGACCGACCTGATTTTCTTGCCATGGGTGGCGTCTATCAAAAATCCCGATTTTTTCGAATCTTCGACCATCCTTTTGACAGGCGTTGAATTTATGTCAACTATGGCGACTATCCTGTCCAGCACTACCGCATTGTCAAAACCGACATTTAAAAGCATATGACCTCTTTGATTGTTTTGCCCGGGATAAAACCCGCAACGGATTTTACGAAAGTATCCGCGGGCCGTGAATATTATTCCAAATTCATCGCCTGTTCCCTGATCTTTTCGGTGTTTTCCTTTAAGCGTATTACGGTATGCGCCACATCGGCGCTGTTTATTTTGGAACCAATGGTATTTGCTTCCCTGTAAAATTCCTGCGCAAGAAAGTCAAGTTTCCGTCCCGCCGCGTCGGTTTTTACAATCGTCCTGGCCTGTTTTACGTGCGAAGCTATCCTGACAAGTTCCTCGGTGATATTATACTTGTCGAGCACTTCCACGGCCTCGGTATTCAAAAATCCCTGCCTGTTCTCCTTGGCTATAATGGAGTCCAGCCTTTCCCTGGTCTTGTTCTTATATTCTTCCTTGAAACTTTCATAAAGTTCCTTTATTTTGCCGGCCTCGGTTTCAATGATATCCAGCCTGGCCTCGATGTCCTTCACATGCCCGTCGGCCTCTTTTTTCTTCATTTTCATAAAATCCGAAAAGGCGGACTCAATGACAGGCTTGATTTTCTTCCATGAAAAAGTATCCTTCGCTTCGGCGTCCTTTACCATTATTATGCCGTCCGTGCTGTTTAAAACCGCCTGTATGGGTATCTCTCCCTTTATGCCGGCGGCGGCCGCGAGCTTTTTCAGCGACTTGTGAGCCTGTGAAAACAACTCCGGATCCGAGACGACCTGTTTTTTTATGTTATCCCTGTCCAGATTCACATACAAATCAACCCTTCCTCTTATCACACTGTCGTTGAGATACTTGTATATAAACGGCTCCGCCTCAAAAAATTCCTGCGGCAGGTGAAGGACCACTTCCTTATATTTGGAATTAAGCCCCCTAAGATTGATGGTAAATTTCTTTGTCCTGTACGTTCCCCAACCGGTCATGCTGTACGGCACAAAAACCTCCACAATTTTATAGTGGTACTTTCCGGAACCCGCGTAAACATTGCCTGATCCGTGGAATATGACATTTTTATTGGNNCAAATCCAATAAAAATGTCATATTCCACGGATAAAATCCGCAAAAATTTTCCGACAGTACCTATATTAAAATTTTTACCTTCTTGCAACTGCGACGCCCAGCGCGATAATGGATACAAGCATAGCCGCAAATCCCGCATACGGCCATTTCAATACCTGAGCCAGGGGCGAATCATTGTCCGCGTCATAGTCGTGTTTCAGTTCTTTTATCGATTTTCTCACCTCGGCTATTTCCGTTTCATTGTCGCTTATTGATTTTTTCAGGACATCTATAATATCGTTCCATCCCTGGAGCTTGTCAATGTTCTGGTTCGTCTCGTCCATGAAAGAGTTCATATCTTTGGCCGCTTTTTCCACGGCCTGTTTGTTGTCCGCCTCGTTTTTTTCAACAGCATCAAGGCGGTCTTTTAATGAAGCGGCATCGCGGTTAAGCGCGTCAATCTCCGGCGACCGTTCCTCAATAATTTTTATTTCATCCTGCGCCGCCGCAACGGACGCCGCAAGTTCCGACTGCTTTGACTTTATTTCATCAAGTCCGTCCGACAGGGACCTTATCTTTGCCGCCCGGGCGGTGTCGTTTGCTTTCACTGTTGCTGCCATGGATGAGTATGCAGCCGCAGTCTGAACAGATGGCGTAGTTGCCTGTCCGTCGGCCGCAGGCGCACGGCCCGGGTCGTTATCAAGAGCCATTTTGTCCGCACAAAGCGGCGCCGTAAAAAACGCCAGTATGGCGGCAATAATTATTTTATTTCTCATTTTTGTTCTGCCCCGCCACCTTTTCATACAGCGCGTCAAATATGGATACCGCCGTAAACCCGAGGCCGAAAACCATGTAAATGAATGTAAATACATTTTCGATTACCGGGTCCATTTTTGCTCCGGTGGAAAAAAATACCGCCACAGCCACCACCGTAAGAAACCCCCAGAAAATCAGGTTTATATAAAAATAATCCCTGAACGTATACACGCCGCTATCGTCCTGCGCCGGCTGGTTTTGTTTTGTATCTTTATTCCTGTTTTTTGACATAAAAATGCCTCCTTTAATTTCTTCCGATGCCGGAATATTCAAACCCCAGTTTCCTTAATTTTTCAGGATCGTAAATATTCCTGCCGTCAACAACGGCCGGCTTTTTCATAAGCGATTTTATCTTTGCCATATCCAGCTCCCTGAACTCGTTCCATTCGGTCAGCACAACAAGGCATTCAACATTTTCCGCTGCGGCATATGAATCCTTTACAAAATCAACTCCCCTGACAACCTTTTTGGCATTAGGCATTGCGACCGGATCAAAAGCCTTTATTCTGCATCCTTTTTCCAGCAGGGCATTTATGACATCCACGGACACGGCATCCCGGATGTCGTCGGTATTGGGCTTAAACGCTATTCCAAGTATTCCAATCTGCCTGCCTTCCAAGGTGCCCATTATGTTTTTTATCTTATTCACTATAATTTTTCTCTGCTGCCTGTTCACTTCCATGACGGCGCTTAATAGTATCGGCTCATAATTCTCATTCGTGGCCATGCAGCGCAGCGCAGCTACGTCCTTTGGAAAGCACGAGCCGCCGTAACCGGCGCCGGCATTTAGAAACATCCTGCCTATCCTCTTGTCCAGCCCCATTCCGTTTGCCACCACCTCAACGTCCGCGCCGACCCTCTCGCATATGTTAGCCACTTCGTTTATGAATGATATTTTCATGGCCAAAAATGTATTTGACGCGTGCTTTATCATCTCGGCGCTTCTGATGTCGGATATAACTATTTTTGTGTTCAGCGGTTTGAATATCTCGGCCACCTTTTCCGCCGCTTCCCTTCTCTTCGCGCCAATCACCACCCTGTCAGGATTCATGAAGTCATTTATAGCGCTTCCTTCCTTCAGGAACTCCGGACACGAAGCAACATCAAATTTATATTTTCCCTTTGAGTATTCCTCTATTATGCTCTCGACTATGTCACCCGTCCCGGCCGGGACAGTGGATTTATCCACAATTATCTTGCTTGATTTCATGTTTTTCCCAATCTCTTTTGCGACCGATTTTACAAATGTCAGGTCTGCTTCACCGGACTCGGTGGGCGGAGTGCCGACCGCTATAAAGATGATCTGAACACCGGCGATGCCTTCTTTTATGCTGTTAGTGAATTCCACTCTTTTTTTATTCTTTTTAAGGAGGTCGTCAAGGCCGGGCTCGTATATGGGGAGTATTCCCTTTTTTAAATTGCTTATCTTTTTTCTGTCTATATCGACGCATGTGACGTTATTTCCAAGGGCTGCCATGCATACGCCGGTTACAAGCCCGACATAGCCGGTCCCAATCACGCATATTTTCATCAATTACCTCCGTTTTTCAAGACACATACAGAATCAGCCTTATATAAAACATTTTATTTATAACATAAATTTTTGCCCTTTACAATGGAATTAGGTAATTAGGGGTAAAATATGTTGCATAATTCCATCAAATCGTTTACTATCATTACCTTGGAAAGTAAAAATTTGAAACAAAAAACCAATAAGGCCGGGTTTACAGCGAGGTATAAATGGACGGAATTCTTCTTGTTAACAAGGAAAAAGGGCCGACTTCGTTCGGCGTAATAGAACAGATAAAACGCAGGTTCAAGGTCGAAAAAATCGGCCACTCCGGAACCCTTGATCCGCTTGCGACAGGACTGCTGATGGTGCTTGTCGGCAGGGCCACAAAAATCAATGAATACCTTCCCGACAACAAGGTCTATGAGATGGAAATTACCTTTGGAAAATCCACGAATACCGACGATGCCGAAGGCGAGGTAATAAAGGAAAGCGCCGTACCGGACGGGATTGAAGAACTTGTAAAAACAGCTCTCCCCTTTTTTACCGGCGATATAACACAAATCCCGCCGAAATTTTCCGCGATAAAAAAAGACGGTGTCAAACTGTACGAGCTTGCGCGGGCAGGCAAAGAAGTAAATCCAGAGCCAAGACAGGTCAAAATCGATTCCATTGAACTTATTTCATCCGGCCAGGATAAGGTGAATTTAAGGGTTGCCTGCGGTTCAGGCACTTATATGAGGTCCCTGGCAAGGGACCTCGGCGAAAAAATCGGTTCCTGCGCCTTTCTTTCAGGGCTGGTGAGGACAAAAATAGGAGAATTTTCAATAACCCAGTCACATAAAATAGGCGAAATAGAGGATCTAAACAACGCGCTTATCCCCATAACAAGCGCGCTCATCAACATCCCTTCACTTGCGCTCAACCAGGAAAACTACGGCCGTATCAAAAACGGCATGACAATTGACAGCACCCTGCCTTACAAGTCGGGATATTGCCTTTTGACATACGAGAACCAGGCTGCCGCAATCGGCCAGATAAAATATGGAAAAATCTACGTAAAAAGAGGAATATAACCATTTATCCTTTTTTTGGAACTTTTAATCCCCCTTTTCTGTCATACTTAATGGACGTATAATTTCAAGGGGGGTAAGAAATGAAATCCAGATTAGCCCGCGCTTCAATTGGTTTTTTTCTTCTTTGTCTTTCAACCGCTTTATTTGCAGGCGCTCCGCCCGCGGCAATTACTGCCGGAAATGGCCTCTCCCGCGACTCCTATTATAACAACATCTCGTCGGTTTTCGGATTTTCAAAAGCCGATATTACAGCCATAAGAAAATCCGGTTTTTCCCCGGATTATTCCCTTGTACTGCTGGCAATAGCCAAAAAAGCAGGGGTTCCGGTTGATAAAATGATATCCTTACGGTCGGAAAACGGCTATTCCTGGAAAGATATGTGTGACGAATACGGCATAGACTATTACGCGCTGATGGACGGCCTTGAAAAAACACTGATTGATAAAAATATAATCCCCCCTCTTGCAACAGCCGGTGAAAGCAAAAGAAATGCCGCCTCAAACCGCAGGCATAAAAAGGGGGCCGGCCAATGAGAAAATCACAGCTGTTTGTACTTGTATTTCTGATATTAATACCTTTTTCGGCACACGCCGACTGGCCGCAGTTCCAGAAAGACTGCAAGCACACCGGCGCGGACGTTGATGGTTCTATAAACCTCCCTCTGTGCATAAAGCAAATGTATCCGGTAAGCAGAAGCTTTTATTCAGAGGCCGGCATAGGACTCATTGACAATGCCGGCGGCATGTATTTTAATGAAGGAAGCGTTGTNNACAAATACCGGAGTGGTTACGGTGGCGGCTCCCGGCATTATTTACAACAATACGGTAATTTTTGAATACTCAAACGGTTTTGTCTGCCTTGACTCGGCCACGGGGAATCTGCTGTGGCAAAAACCGGTTGCCGGAATGTCGGGCATATTTAATTACGATTCAGGCACCTTCGGCAATTTTTCAATGCCTTCACAGGCAAACGGGCATATATACTGCGGGTCGTCGAACGGTGAAATTGCGGTCGTAAACGCGTCAACCGGCGATACGGAACATCTTTTCAAAATTGCGGCAATGGCAATTCTATCCGCACCAGCCGTTGATGACGACGGAAGCATATATTTTGGCTCTGCCGATACTCTCTTTTATTGTGTGAATGGCTCCACCGGAGCGGTTAAATGGCACTATGCCACGGGGACAGCTTTTCTGGCGTCGGCATCCATTGATGCCTCCGGGGTATATTGCAGCAACGCCCTGGGCAAAATCTATAAGTTCAATAAATCAAACGGCGCTATTTTATGGACCAACCGCTGTACCAGTTTCGTAAACGGCAGCGGCGCCCTTTACGGCGATTCTTACTATCTGGGTTCGGACGACAGGTGCCTTTACAGGTTCAACAAGGATACCGGAGCCATTATCTGGTCAACCTACCTGGAAGACAATTTTGCCAACATGTCATGCATTGTAATAGGCGGAAAAGTTTTTATCTCCGGCTGTATAGACCAGCTCTGTGTTGTCGACAGCAGCACCGGTTCCCAGATATTTTCATGCCTTACACTTGGTTCCAACTTCAGCAATTTAAGCTACTGGAACCGGAATATAATATTTACATCCGTGGACGGCAATCTTTACATTGTCGGCCAGTGCGACCCTTCGTGCGGGGCATGTTCCTGTGACGCGTCAAAACAGACCCGAACGCTCACGTGGACAATCACGCCAACAATTACAGCGACTCCGACAGTGACGCAGACCCTTACAGCCACCCTGTCGTCAACATGCACCCCAAGTATTACCCCGACATTCACTCCAACCTGTACTTTTACCATGACCGTCACCGCAACAGTTACATCAACGGCCACGCCTACGCCTTCATTTACCCCAACCGCCACGGATACCTGCACCGCGACCGTGACATCAACGTTTACAACAACTTTTACCCCGACAATAACGCCAACTGTGACCAGTACATCAACTCTTTTGCCGACTGCAACAATAACCATGACAGCTCTGCCGTGCGACGGTGTTACAAAGCCATCTTTTACCATATCGGTCAATTACGCGCAGAACAGCTCATCAAACCTTGAAATAGACATTGAATCTTCCTCTATCCTGCCCGTGCCGCCGTCAATTATTGTATGTGCCGGAAGTTCCATGTCCGCTTCCTCGGTCCGTGCTGATGATATGCGAGCACAGTGCCATTCCGCAAGTTGCCTGACCTTTACCGCCAGCCCGGCCGCCGATGACGGGAAAACATTCATTTTAATGTATCCGGAATCGAATCCCGGTAATTTTGAAACCATTACCGCACGGGGAACCGATTACTGCGGCATAACCGGGCAAAGCGACGGGACATTTACAAGCAAAACCCCTTCCAACAACAACATTACTGTTTTCAAAAATGTAATAAATCCGGACAACGGCGAGAAAACCACCCTTGTCTGCAACATGCCCGCGGACGGAGCCTTCACTGCAAAAGTTTACAGCAGGACCGGCGCGCTGGTTAAAACAATTTGCTCCGGCGTGATAAAATCAAAGGGGAGCTGTTCAATAAGCTGGAACGGTACAACTGATTCGGGAACTAAAGCCTCCAGCGGCATCTATGAAATAATAGTAAGCACGCCATCCTACACGGAAATTGTAAAGACGTGCGTATTAAGATAAATTAAAAATTTAAAATGCAAATCCAATAAGTGGGGCAGTGCGGAAAAAGTCACCGGTATTTTTTTGTTGCTTTATAATTTTATGGTTGTAATTTTTGGTTTTGAATTCTAATTTTTTACTTTTTCCATGTTGAAATATATTCCCTGCCCGCGCTCTCTATTTCAGGATCCTTTACAACCCACCCGCCGGGAAGGCCGAGTTCACGGGCGGAAAGTTCGAAATGGCACATGGCTATTCCCATATCGATATTCTGCCCCGCAGGATATATATAGCCCTTTGTGCGTTCAAGATAAAGATGGTAAGTATCCGATTTTTCCTCGCGGACAAACCTCCAGGGCTGCTGGTTTGTTGCGGAAGGCGCGGCCTTTACGCATTCAAGCACAGTCTTATATTTCCCGGCCGGGACCTTTGAATTGGTAAAATCACCCACGAAAGATATCTCAAAAAGGTGTTTTCTGCTATCGGAATTAACGGCTTTTCTCATCATATTATCCGCAAGGCGCCTTTTCTGTGCGGCGNNCTATTTCATTATAACCGCAGTGAAGCCTTTCCGAGAACCCGTTCTTATCGAACGTGGCCCCGAGCCAGCAGGTGGCAAGCCCCATTTCAACCGCTTTTAATATGTTCTTTTCCATGGCGTAACCGTAATCCTCAAGGAAGCGCCCCTGTTTTTCAACGCAGCCGGCCATAAAAAGCCTGGCACCTTTGATAATGCTGTAGGTGCCCAGTGACTTTAACATATCATGGGGCGTCCCGTCAAAATCAATAAGTTCAAAGCGAATCTTTGACCCGAACGGGCCTGTTGTATTCGCCTCAATAAATTCACGTAAAACGCCGGCGGTTTCACATCCAACCGGTTTGTCCGAAAAAGTCCTCCAGGACTGCCTTTTGTTAATGATGTCTATTATGGACATAACACCCCTTTGTTGTAAAATCTTTTATCACAGCGCCGCTTTTATCCTTTTCCTGGATTTTTCAAGGCCGAGCGTTTCTATAATATCATAGAGCCCCGGGCCCTGCGTGGTTCCGGATAATACCGCCCTTATCACATGCATATAAGCTTTCGGCTTTATGGCCGCCTTTTCCATTTCGGTTTTCAGCAGTTCTTCAACCTTTGTTTTATCCACACCGGCCGTTTCCAGCACCGATAAAAGAATTTCAAGTATTTTTCCCTTTTCAGCTGAGTTTTTTTCCAGCACTTTTGCCGCGTCAGCGTTTAAGACAATGTCGTCCCTGTAAAAATAATCGGAAAGCGCGGATATTTCCGACAGTGTCTGGAGCTTTTCCTGCTGTAAAAACACCGTATGTTTGATGAATTCCAGCCTGGTATTTACATCGTCCTGTGTTATAAGGCCGTCCTTTTTCATGTACGGAACGCAGAGGGCCGTAAGGTCGTCGATGTTCTTTTTTCTTATATGCACCCCGTTAATATGGGTCAGTTTTTTATTGTCGAACATCGCGCCTGATTTATGCACCTTGTCGAGATCAAATTTTGACGCAAGTTCCTCCGGTGTGAAAATGGTCTCCTCGCTGTCAGGGGACCAGCCCAGCAGCGCCAGGTAATTAACCATGGCTTCCGGCAGGAACCCCATTTCCTTATATCGCATTACTGATGTTTCGCCGTGCCGTTTTGACAATTTGGATTTATCCGCGCCGAGAATCAGCGGGATATGGGCGAACCGGGGAAGCTCAAACCCGAGGGCCCTGTAAATGTGTATCTGCTTTGGCGTATTTGACAGGTGGTCATCCCCGCGTATTACATGCGTTATGCCCATTTCCACATCATCCACCACAACGACAAAATTATATATCGGCATTTTATCGGCGCGCAGTATTATAATGTCATCAAGGGTTGAATTCTGCACCCTGACCTCGCCCCTGACGATATCATGCATTACAGTTTCGCCGGACTGTTCGACCTTTATCCTGACAGTGTAGGGTTTCCCGGAATCAATGTTTGCCTTTATTTCCCCGGCGGAAAGTCTGGAGCATCTTCCGTCATATTTAAAGGCGCGCTTCTCGGCCTCGGCTTTTTTTCTCTCCGCGTCAAGTTCTTCCCTTGTGCAGAAACACTTGTATGCCTTGCCCTCGTTCAGGAGTTTTTCGGCGTATTTGTGGTATACAGGCAGCCTTTTTGTCTGGTAATACATGGAATCATCCGCGCTTTTCCCCGGCCCTTCATCCCAGTCAAGGCCGAGCCATTTTAACGAATCAAGTATTTCCTGCTCGGATTCCTTTGTGGAGCGTTCCCTGTCCGTGTCCTCAATTCTGAGCACAAATTTCCCGTTATTGTGTTTTGCGTACAGCCAGTTAAAAAGCGCCGTCCTTGCGCCCCCTATATGAAGATATCCAGTGGGGCTCGGCGCGAAACGTACCTTTACCATTATGTCTCCTTTTAATTATCTGTTTTCGGTACTGCCGGAAAACCCCGCAAACATTGTCTTATCCGGGGTATATGACATTTTTNNAACCCGGCAACGGATTTTCCGGCGGTATCTTTTCAACAGTATATAGCATTGTTTTTGGTTTATCAAGGGGGATTGGGCTTACCTACTGCCGGAATTTTTTGCGCGGCTATGCGCCGCAGTTGGCTTTTTAACTCTTTTATTTAATCACCGGCTATTTCTTAACGGCCGCCGATTCCTGCAGATGTTTTTCCATCTCGCACGTGCCTTCAAATACAACGCCTTCAGCCATGGCAATCTTCGGCGTTATTATATCCCCGTAAAGCCTTCCCGTATGAAGTATCTCAAGTTTTTCAGTTGCGGTAACATCGCCGTTTACCCTGCCCGCTATAACGACATTTGATCCGCGTATATCCCCTTTTACAACGGCGTTCTCGCCGACTATTACGGTTTCCTCGGAAATAACGCCGCCTTCTATTTTTCCGTCCACCCTGACCCCGCCTTTTGTAATAATGGCGCCTTTAACTTCGCAGCTTTTTCCTATCACAGTTTCAAGTCCGGCAGACATCATTATATCTCCTTGTGCTTATTTTTTTATATCAGGCCGTAACATGCGGTTTATTTTAAAGCTACTTCCCTGTCCAGGTATTTTACCGGGTTCACCGCAATGCCGTTAAGCCTGACCTCATAATGCAGGTGCGGAGCGGTCGAGCGCCCCGTGTCCCCGAGATAACCCATGACCTGCCCTTTTTTCACATACTGCCCCGGTGAAACTATATATTTTAACATGTGGCCGTATTTCGTCAGATAGCCGTTGCCGTGATTTACCATTACAAGATTTCCGTAGCCTCCAGTGTCAAATGCGGCGAAAACAACAACGCCGTCGGCTGTTACTTTTACCGGAGTTCCTATGTCGTTGGCGATATCCACGCCTGCATGAAAAGAAAGCGAACCTGTGAACGGGTCTATCCTGGATCCGAAAGAAGCCGTTATCCAGCCTTTGATGGGCCAGCCTGAAGGCACGGCAGTAAGGCGCGCCCTCTGTTCGGTTATATAACCCACAATTTCCTGAAAGGATTTTTCGCTGTATTTGGCCTGGTCGTCAACGTACTTAACCGCGAGTTCAAATGCCTTCCTTGAAATAACCTCATCGCCGTTTTTAACATCATTTTCAAGAAGTTTGGTATCAAGATATGAAGGGCCGCCGAACCCGGTGTATTTGACTATTGCGTCCCTGCTTTTAAGCTGGAGCATGTCGCGCATCTGTTTGTCTATTTCCGTCACGCGTTTAACCGTATCGCGCGATTCAACCATTTCCTTTGAGAATTCCCCGTGTTTTATCTCAAGATAACGGTCATACGCGAGTGTGGCCCTGTAGTTGGCGTGCCTTGCTATGATAAAAGCCGACAGAATTACGGAAACAACCCATACCAAAAGCAGACCGATGAAAAGCGGGGCTTTAAACTTAACGCTTATTACCCTGCCAGTGTCGTCAGGAACCACCATGATCGTAAGATGCTTGCTTCTTTTTAGCTTTTTCATTCTTCTCCCGCTGTTTAAACGATAAATAAATCAGGCGACACTTATCCCCTGGTAAAAAATAGATTAAAAATTATTTCTGGGGAGCCTGCTGTTCCTGAGCCGCCAAAAGCCTCTGTTTTAATTCCGGAGACATATTCTCCGAATCTTCCATGAAAATCCTTAATTTATCAATGCTGACCTTTGTGTTCTTCAGGTACTGAAGCCTGGCAGCTTTCAATTTGGTGAGAAGCATGTCGGAAAATTTTCTCGGCGCGTAAATATAGATATCGGCGCCGTCATCGTTTGGATAAGCATCGAGAGATACCCTTAAAAGAACCGAACCGTACAATCTTTTCGCTTCCTGTTTTAGCCTTTCCGCAATCGCTTCCGGCTGAGTCATTCCCATCTTTTAATGCCTCCTTGATTTGAGTCAGTTATTAGAGTCTCATTTTGTAAACCCGGTTTTATTATACATAATCGTTCATAAAAAAGTCAAGTATTATAGATTCTTTTGTTTAAGGGTATATTTGAATTTTTTTTGTATGTTTTCCGGTTTTTCGCTTTTATCCCTTATTTTAAAGGTTCTTTATTAATTTCAGTGCCGCCAAATACCGTATTTACACGCAATAAAATATATGGCTCTCCTTCCCTGAAAGAATCCGTTTGATATTCAATATTTCCAAAAGCCGTGGAATTTCCATCAGGCGTCTGAATTCCCCCAAAAACCGCGCTTCCCGATATTTTAAGCGGTTTTGACGGGTCTATTGTTATAGCGGTGCTTCCAAATACAGTGTCCACCTTAACAGCGACATTTTCTTTTATGTCAAGTTTTGTCAGGTCGATCTTTGCCGAGCCGAAGACCACGCTGTGTTCAAGGGGAACCGAATTCCCGCCGGGTTCCTGCTGCGCAAACATGGTGGTACGGCCGTCGCTTTTCGCATTCAGGCCATTATGATATTTTTCCGGGAACATCACCTTTATTCCGATGAATATTATAAGGAGGCCGACCGCAACCTTAAAAACCGGAAAATCAAAATGGAAAAAAGATCTCAGGATCATATTCAATCCCAGAAGGATAAAAAACACCCCAAAAAAGATAGGCCATACGTGCATTTTCATCGCCTCCCTACTTCTTTGCTTTTCCCTGGTTGGCTACGGCTTCCATTGCCTTTTTAACCTCTTCCGGGTCTCCCAGGTAATAATAATCCTTCAGCGGTTTTAAGTTATTGCCCAGTTCGTAAACAAGGGGCATTGCGGTGGGTATGTTTAAATTAACTATGTCGTTGTCGGATACGTTGCTCAAATATTTCACAAGCGCGCGCAGAGAGTTTCCATGGGCGGCAATCACTATTTTCTTCCCTTTTTTAATATTCGGCGCTATCTCTTTATTCCAGTAAGGAAGAACCCTTGCCACGGTATCCTTCAGGCATTCCGTCAGCGGAAGTTCATTGGGTTTTAAATCCTTATACCTGGGATCCTTTGCCGGGTTCCTGTCGTCATTGGCCTCAAGTTTAGGCGGCGCAATGTCATACGCCCTGCGCCATATTTTTACCTGCTCTTCGCCGTGCTTTGCGGCTGTCTCGGATTTATCGAGCCCCTGAAGCGCGCCATAATGCCGCTCATTCAACCGCCATGTTTTTATGACCGGTATCCAGAGCTGGTCCATCTGTTCCTGTACTGTATAAAGGGTCTTAATGGCCCTTTTTAAAACCGAAGTATAGGCAAGGTCAAAGGAAAATCCCTCTTTTTTCAGGTACTGTCCGGCCTTTTTGGCCTCTTCAACTCCCTTTTCCGAAAGGTCGACGTCCGTCCATCCGGTAAACCTGTTTTCCTTGTTCCATACCGATTCCCCGTGGCGTATCAAAACTATTTTGTACATGTTTTCCTCCTGATTATAATAGGTTCGTCAACCGGCCGTGCTAAAACAGAAATTATTATACTATAATTACAAAAGATTTAAAGACAAATTTAACCGGCTGCCCATTTAAAACTCCGCTTCCACTCCCAGATACGGTATGAACGGCAGATTGTCAATAACCTGTGAGCTTGTGTAATCATCCGAGTACATTATCTGCAGGGGGTTCGGCCTGTCAAGCAGGTTTAAAATTTCCACATAAACCTTTAATTTCCACCCCTCATACCTGAATTCGTAATCCGTCCGCAGGTCAACCCTGAGATAATCTGCAAGGCGCTCACCGTATCCGGCGGAATAAATCCCGTGCCAGATGAAGTTTGCATCCTCACGTCTTCCCGTAAGCTGTTTTACCAGCGGGCCTGTATTGTAATGAAGCTTCAGCCCCACGGACCATGCCGGGGTGAAATTATAGCTTGCCACGACAGTGGCTATATTGGTCTGGTCATACTGGTACAACTCCCAGCCGTCCGGAGGAATAAGCCGTTCCGACTTTGACAGGGCGTATGATATCCATCCGAAAAACTTGTCCCCGAAATTGGCGTCAAGGTATGCCTCAACCCCTTTTGAGCTTCCCGACCCGGAATTATCATACAACCCGGTGTCGCTGTTTTGTTCCACAAGATTCATGTAATATTTGTAATATGCGTCCAGCCTCAGGGATATTTCATGTGAAAGTTTCCTTTCAACGCTTACGACGGTATGTTGCGCGAGATTTGCCGTTAAATCCGGGTTCCCAAATTCCCGGTTCAATTCAACGTCCGTGGGAAACTGGCTGTACACCCCCCATGCGGCTTTCCACACGGTGAGTTCATCGCTCTGCCATGAAAGGCAGAACCTCGGCAGTGTTGTATCCCGCGCTATGGCGTCATCCTTGTCATAACGTATGCCGGCCGTGAGATCCAGTGAAGGCAAAAGCGTCATCCTGTCCTGGAGATAGCCTCCCCGGGAAGTGTGCCATCCGTCAACATATGTTGAAATGGGTTCCGCAATATGGTGTATTGGATCGAATGATAGTTCAACATCCGCGTCGTCGTGGATGCGTTCAATATCCGCACCGAAACCAATGTCATGTTTAACCCCCAAAAACTCCCCGGCCTCCCAGTCCAGTTCCTCTTTCAACCCCAAATTTCCCTGGCCAATGTTTATGTTGAAATCGGTTCCGACTATTTCTTTCTGGGAAATATCATAGTAATACGATGTCAGTTTTGAGGTGACCCCCGCAATGGCTGTATTCACCCAGCTGAACCCGCCCGTAAAAGATGAATTGTCCATGTCAAAATTTCCGCTGTAAACCGTATCCGTATTTCCTGTCTGGTCAATGTCAAGCTTAAGGGCGTCGTCCGTTGAAAGGGCCAGCCCTTTGAAATGATTATCCTTATCAATGGAAAAATCAAGCGTTCCGCCAATGTCCCAGAAATAAGGGAATGCTGTAAATCCATGGGACTGCATCATTTTACCAATCAGCAGGTCTATATAACTGCGCCTGCCGTAAACCGCGATGGATGCGTCGCCTATTCCAAGCGGCCCCTCCAGAAGAAGCTGGGATGTTATCATGGAAAGATCAGCCTGCCCGTGAAAACCATCCTTATCTCCGGGCCGTGTTTTGGCGTCAAGCACCGCGCCCATAACGTCCCCCCACTGCGCGCCAAAACCCGCGGTATTAAGGTCCACTGAAGAGAGCAGGTCGGAATAAACAGTTGAAAGTATCCCGCCGAAATGAAAAGGTATTGGCCACGGAATGGAGTCCAGCAGGTAAAGGTTGTCATCCGGTCCGCCGCCCTGGACCGCAAGTCCGCTTGAGTAATCGCTTAACGACGCCACCCCGGGCATTGACTGCACCGCGCGCAGGGCGTCTCCGGCGGTGCCCGGTATCTTCTGCATTTCCTTGTTATCTATGGTTGTTGTCACCACATCATTCTTTTCCTTTTTTGCGAGCACCACGATTTCATCAGAAACAAAATCAACCTGGTCAAGATATGCGTTAAGTTTTACCTCTTTACCCGCTTTTGCATCCACATGCAGGCTCTTTGCCGCGAAACCGTAGGCGGAAAAACTAAGTTTTGTTTCGCCGGGTGTTACTGCCAGCCGGTAAGTTCCATCGGCCGCGCTTGATGCGGCGCCTCCGGTGTTGCCTGCTATTTCCACAACCGCGTCTTCGACCGGCTGTGAACCGCCCAGTATCATCACCTTTCCCGAAACATAAGCGCGCGCCACATCTGTCACCGGAACCGGCGAATTCATCGCGGCAACGGAAGCGGCCAGTGCCGAAAAAATCAGGGCGCATAATAAATTATTAATTGTTTTTTCCATATATTCATCCTTTTCAGTGGAGTTTGAATGCTATCGGCATCGCCATGTGTACCGCCATGGGGTTTCCGGCGCCGTCAAGGGCCGGCTCAAATTTTGCGCTTTTTAATTTTCTAACAACAACATCCGAAAATCTCGTATCGCTTGAAGATATCACCCGCACATCGCGCACAGTGCCATGCGTGTCTATAAAAACATCAACTTTCACGGTTCCTTCCAGCCCCTGGGCCCTGGCATCCTTCGGGTAATCGTCTTCCGATATCAACCCTTCCACCCACGCGGGCCTGCGTGAAGCCGAACCCACCGCCGCCCAATCCGATGGATTTGACGGGCACGGAGGAGGGCACGCCGCTTCGGCTGGCGCCTCATGCGCGGCTGGCGCGGCTGAAAATGTGACTTTAACCGGCGCCGCGGCGAGTTTTGTACTGCCGCTTATATACCACTCTTCATCCTTTGTTACGGCTGGTTTTGACGCTAAAACCGGCTTTGCCGGCCTGAGCAAAAGGGATGAACCGCGCAGGTCTATGTCAACCGCTGAAAACGGGGAATTCTTCCACCAGATGACAAGCAAATAACACGAGGTGAAAAAAAAGAGGTGTATCATCACCGAAGCGACAAATCCCTTGAAAATCCTCATTTTCTTTCCATTGCCAGCGCCACCTTATTCACGCCCGCCAGTTTTATGGCCTCAAGCACTTCAGCAACCTTATAATACGGCAGGTCCTTATCCGCCTTTAAAAGCACCTTTTCATCCGGGGCTTTTTTAATTTCACCGGATAAGAGGGCTTTCAGTTCAGCAAGGGAAACTGTTTTTTTCATTATTTTAAGGGTCCCGTCCATGGCAAGCGAAACCGTCAGCGCCGGAGTCGGCGAGTTTTCTTTTGCGGCGGTTTTAGGCAGGTTTACCTCCGTGGCCCTTTCGCTCACAAAAGTTGCCGTTACCATAAAAATGATCAGCAGAACCAGCGTCACATCCACCAGAGGCGTTACATTTATGCCGGATACGATTGCCTGTTCATCATCATTTTTTATGTTCATTTCATCTGCCCTCTTCTTTCAAATAAGCCATTACAATATGTGACAGACTTTCGCTGTTGGACTGCACCTGCCTTAACTTTGTCACAAAATAATTATTTGCGATAACAGCCGGTATTGCCACAAATATTCCCAGCGCCGTGGCAATTAATGCGGCCGAAATACCCGACATGACAACCGCTATGCCGGACTGTCCGGTCAGGGCCAGGTCGTTAAATGCCTTTATTATACCGAGGACGGTCCCGAATAGCCCCACAAACGGTGCGTTGTTCCCCATAGTGGCAAGAATTGACAGGTTTTTTTCAAGTTCGATTTTTTCCCTTATCCACGTTGATGTCATTACCTCCTCCACGGACGCCGGCCCTTTTTTAATGTTATTGAGCCCCTCGAGCGCCACCTTTGCCTCGGTCCGCGGTGATGAGGCGGCAAGTTTTATAGCCGCTTTTATATCCCCTTTTTCAATATTGCGGGCAAGCCCGTCCATAAAAACAGAAACATCCCCTTTATTGCGCCTGTAAACCATCCAGCGTTCGACCATGACAGCGACGCTGGCCACGCTGGCCGCGATCAAAAAATAAAGCACCCATACATCCCCGACAAGAGCGAGGCTTTTAAAAACTTCGGCCATTTTAATCCTCCTTGAATGTGCGTGATAATCACGCACTATGATTTTTATTTTGTAAATTCTTCCCCGTAAAAGCCAGGTATATGATATATGAATGCCGGAAAAAAATAAAGGATTTTGTGGAATATTTGACCCGGTTTGACTCACTTCCCGGTTTTGGACGTGGCAGATACCGGACATAAAAAAAGCCCCGGTTTTACCCGGGGCTTTATCTCAAAGTAAAAATTTAAAATTCACAACCAAAAATTACAATTCTAAATCATCAAATTAAACGCCTGCCGCTGATTTTCCCTCTCCTCTTAGGAGAAGGGCAGGGTGAGGTAAATCAAACTTTCTTTCTCCTCAACATATCCCGGCTGGCTACTTTAAATTATAAAAATTCGCCCTTCCGTTGTACTCCGCGATGTCGCCAAGTTCTTCCTCTATCCTTAACAGCTGGTTGTATTTCGCTATCCTGTCCGTCCTGGAGAATGAACCTGTTTTTATCTGTCCGGCGTTTGTGGCAACCGCTATGTCCGCGATTGTCGAGTCCTCTGTCTCGCCGGAGCGGTGCGACACAACCGCCGTATATTTCGCCCTCTTTGCCATTTCAATGGCGTCAAGGGTTTCCGTCAGCGTGCCTATCTGGTTTACCTTTATGAGAATGGAATTGCAGATTCCCTCGTCAATGCCTTTTTTCAGTATTTTCGGGTTTGTCACAAAAACATCGTCGCCCACAAGCTGTATCCTTTTGCCCAGTTTTTCCGTCAAAAGCTTGTGTCCTGCCCAGTCAAGTTCCGACATCCCGTCCTCAAGAGATATGATGGGATATTTATTGGCAAGGTTGACCCAGAAATCAACCATCTGTTCCGATGTCATCTCTTCCTTTGTGGATTTTTTGAAGATATACCTTTTCTTTGCCTCGTCATAAAATTCCGACGCCGCGGGATCCATTGCTATGGATATCTGTTCGCCGGGCTTGTATCCGGCTTTTTCGATAGCCTCAACGAGAAGCTGAAGCGGCTCTTCGTTTGATTTACAGCTTGGCGCAAATCCGCCCTCGTCGCCGACCGCTGTGTTATAACCTTTTGCCTTTAATACCGACTTTAACGCGTGAAATGTTTCCGCTCCCCATCTCATGGCCTCGGAAAATGAAGGCGCTCCTACCGGCATTATCATAAATTCCTGTATATCCACGCTTGAGTCGGCATGCGCCCCGCCGTTTACAACATTTGCCATCGGCACAGGAAGCTGTTTTGTGTTGCATCCGCCGATATACCTGTAAAGCGGCATGCCGAGGGTGTTTGCCGCGGCCTTTGCCGCCGCAAGCGATACGCCAAGAATGGCGTTTGCGCCCAGTTTTCCCTTATTGTCGGAGCCGTCAAGCTCTATCATCACTTTGTCGAGTTTATTCTGTTCCATAACGCTCATGCCTTTGACGGCCTTTGCTATGGTTTCATTAACATTTTTAACCGCTTTTAATACGGATTTTCCGCCCCATTTTTTCTTGTCTTCATCGCGCAGTTCGACCGCCTCTTTGGTTCCGGTGGATGCTCCGGACGGCACAGATGCCCTTCCCATAACTCCGTCGCATGTGATAACATCAACTTCAACTGTCGGATTGCCGCGCGAGTCAATAATCTGCCTTGCTTTCACTTCATCAATACAGCTCATTTAAAAACCTCCTATGTTATTAAAGTTTATTTTTCAAGCTAAAATATGATACTATATAAAATTTACCCGGTAAAGGTTTATTTATTCCCGGCCGGATTTGCATTCGTGATTTTTCAGGTTGTCTTTCTTATGATAAGTTCGGGATAAAATGTTTCGTCCCTCATTTTTTTCATTTCCTTCTGTTCAATTGCCGAGACAGCCATTTCCACGGCTTTCTGCCCCATTTCTGTTATAGGCTGCCTTATAGTCGTAAGCCCCGCCACCGCGGCCATTTTTATATCATCCTGGCCCACTATGGCAATATCCTCCGGAACCCTTAACCCCAGTTTTTTCGCCTCGTTTATCATTTTTATGGCGTCCTCATCACCGGTGCCCACATATACCGCGTTTATCTTGTTTTTAATGAAGTGATAAAGCGAATTTTTTACGGCATCGCCGAAATCCTCGATAAAACTGAACACCGATTCCTTTTCCAGCCTGCCGCCGTATTCCTGCATGGCCTTTTTAAACCCTTCATGGCGCTCTTTCATGGATTCAACCCATTCTATGTTTCCAATCAACAGCCCTATTTTTTTCCTTCCGCTGTCCACCAGGTGTTTAACCGCCATGTCGGCGGCCCGCTGGTTGTCATAGTGCACCCTGTGGCCCCAGTCATCCTTGCCTTCAACATATACCAGGTGTATTCCGGCCTCCCTGTAACGCTTTAATATGTCCTTTTTGCCGCGCAGCGATCCGTTTATCAATATCACAGCGTCGGCTTTTTTTTCGTTCAATATCATTTCATATATATATTCATCCATTCCCTGGGTGCCCATTGTTGTATAACGGCTCGTGGTGTAATAGCAGATGTCATATTTGGTTTTAATCATTTCCGGTTCGATGCCCCTCATGACATCCACGGAAAAATTCGCGAAATATGAGGGCGTAATAACGGCAATCGTGTTTGATTTGCCCCTTACCAGGCCGCGCGCCGCCAGGTTCGGGGAGTAATGCATCTCTTCCACGGCCTGCATTACCCTGTCACGCGTCGCCTTGCTGATTCGCGTATCGCCATTAATTGCGCGTGAAACCGTGGTGTGGGAAATGTCAAGTTTTTTGCCTATGTCTTTTATTGTAATTGCTTTC
This sequence comes from candidate division FCPU426 bacterium, assembly GCA_003159495.1. Lineage (GTDB taxonomy): Bacteria > Oederibacteriota > PGYV01 > PGYV01 > Palsa-1178 > Bog-1181. Next base: position 25,721 of record PLPI01000062.1, read on the forward strand.
ATAACGCTCCTTTTATATGCATCATATACCAAAGGGCGTTTTTAATCAATATACGGATTTTGCCGTATCAATGGAGTATTATGACTTCCCTGATTTTTCCATATTTTTCGCCTCCGTTAACACCGGAAGTAACAACCACATAAAGATAAATGCCGCTTGAAATTTCATTAAATATCCCCGGATCCAGCTGCGCGATATTTTTTCCCACAACGGCAGGATTTATAGTTTCTTCCCTTATGAGCCTGAAAGCCGTTGTATACAGCTTGAATTTTACAGCGTCAGCCCCCTGCGGAAAATCATAAACGAGGAACAGGTTCCCGTTTGCCGGATTATAGGGGTTGGGATATACTAATTCTTCCTGCGGAACCGATAAAATCACAGCCGTCGGCGTGGCTGTCACCGTATCCGCCGGTGACGCAGCCGGAGTCGGCGAACCTGTTACTGAAGATTCCGTGGTTGGCGTGGATGTAAAAGTGGGGATTATGGTTTCAGTAAAAGAAATTGTCTGCGTCGCCGTTTTTGTGGCTGTAAAAGTTGGCGTTGCTGTACGGGTTGCCGAAGCGGCCGCCGTAACTGTGGAGGTAATTGTTAAAGTCACTGTCGGCATTGAAACTGCAGTTTCCGAAACTGTCTGTGAAGCTGTCGCAGTTATTGTTTTTGATGAAATTTCCGTCGCAAAAATTGTCTGCGTGGCTGTTAAGGACGGCGGATTGTACTGCGTGGCAGAGGCAGTCGGTGTTGACGTCCATGACGCCGGGGCTGTTACAGTCTGTGTTGCCGAAAAAGTTGCTGTCCGTGTTGCAGTTGAAGACGCCGTATTGGTGCCTGTTGCTGTTGCCGTATATGACGGCGTCCTTGTCGCGGTTGATGTCATGGAAGTCGTTGCGGTTAAAGTAACCGTCTTTGTGGCTGTGGGTGTTGCCGTAAATGACGCGGTTATTGCCGCTGTATTTGTCGCAGTTGCCACGCCCTGCGGTGAAGGTGTGGGGCTGGGCCCGGCATATCCCTGAAGTTCAAGCCTTATGTAATCATATTCAAATCCGTTTCCGTTTCCGGCCCCTCCGGTCGGGCGCATGCCGATGTCAATTTCGTTCCAACCCGCCTTAAGAATAGTGCCGGGAAAGTTAAGATATGCATCTCCCCAGGCGCCGTTCGTTCCAAGCCGCACCATGGTATCGAAGCTATAGTTTGGCACATAAAATCCCGTTGTGGCATTTGTAATGGTTGCCGCATTTGCCCCGTCGGTGGAACCTGTCACCGAGGCTGTTTGAACGGCTCCATTGATAGTCAAAATGCAGGCCGCGCTGTATCCGGCCGCAAATGCTATATACAACCGCGCCTGATTTCCAGCCGCCGGCGCTTTTGCAAGATTGAAGTAAATCTTGGACGTAGTGCCAACATAGGTTCCGCCCGAGTTAAGCACCGTCGGCTGACAGTAATTCCAGTCCGCGGTAAAATCGCTGGTTCCGACCGTATAGCTTACATCGTCGGGAAACTGGTTGGCATAATCGAGAAAAGCCGACCATATTGCCGGAGTGTTGTATGGCGCCCCGCCTGTATATGGTGGCAGAACGCCGCTGTATGGTGTTACGTCATGCTCTCCGTTATAAAATTCCTCGCTGCTTCTGTCCGGTGTTCCAATCTCCCACACCGTCGGCCCGAGACGCAGCGGCGTCCATGTAACGGTTCCCAGATTCAGGGACTGGCCCGCGGAAACAGTTATATTGGGATCTTCAAACGTGCCTGCCGCACCCGGCCCGAAGGCCCAGAGGTTGTAAGTTCCCGGCAGAACGTTTGGAATTGTGAAGACTCCTCCGGCTCCTGTCTTGACCCAGAACTGGCAGGTGAGGTATTGCTGCTGAAAATCAACTCCACCATCAAGCGGAGCCAGCCCTATCCACATGCCAGCCGGCGATGCTGATGGATTGTATGTATCGTTTATGGCAAAAGTGCCGCTTACGGTTGCGCGGTCTGATGCCTGCGGGTACGCGGAAACAGTGGTTCCGGATCCCGTGGACTCCGGCTGTGGGTTAAACCAGGCATATGGCCACGCCGACTGCTCGGCCTGTGCCTGTGCCTGCGCGTCCGCAAATAAAGCCTGTGCGTATATGCTTACGTTTGTCGCCGTTCCTGTGTACTGGTTGGCGTATATAAATGCCGGGCCGAAGGTCTTGGAGACGAATGTCCCTGCCGGCTGATCCTGGGAAAGTCCGAATCCATAGTGGCCTCCTCCGAACATGTCCAGCAGTGTGTTGCCAAGATGGGCGGTAAGCTCCCTGTGCATTGGCCCGCCGTCCAAATATTCATGGCTCGGAAATGTCTGCCAAATTCCATATTTCGAAGTTGTGGAGGCCCAGCCATAGGCGTTCGTTTTTCCCAGCGGTTCGCTGTATGAGTACTTGCACCCCGTGGTGCCGGAATAAATCCCGCTGGTAAAATCAAATACTTCCGCGGGAGCGCCGGGTGTGGCTATATAGGTATCACTCGTTGAGGCCATCTGACGGTAACGGTATGGGTCCACACATATCCAGTCGAACATGGAACCGACGTACATATTCGTGCGAAGTTCCGCGCCGGGGTAGTCGGCGTATGTGGTTTCGTGTGTGAGTACCAGAGTATCATAAATGCCCTGCTGTCCGCGGAGAAGGTCGTAATACAGCGTGCAATCCATCGGGCTGCCAAGAGTCTGGAGTTCGACTTCGGCCTGATTGCCGCCGTTGTTTGCGGGATTCACAGTCAGTGTGTAAGTTGGATTTGCCAGAGTCGGCCCGCCCGAGCCGTCGATATAAAAGTAACCGCCGCCGTTTCCGCCGGCCATAAGATTCGTGCCGTTATATGTAAAATTAGTGATGTTTCCGTTGGTGACGTTTATGGTTATAGAAACGATGCCATTTGCGAGGACCACATTATTGCCGGTCTTAACAGCCGTTACGTTAGCGCCGGTGCCCGTGCCGCCGCCGGCGACGTTGGCATATAAATTTTTCCCGGAAAACAGGATGGTTAAAGACAAAACAATTAAAATTATATTAGATTTATCAAAACCCCGCGTTTTCACGTTTCGGATTCCCATTATTCCTCCTGATTTCACCCCGTATAACGCAATGCACAATTTTCAATATTTGTAATTTTGTTAATATTACGTTCACCCTGGAACTAAGTCAACCCTTAAATAGGCGGATTTTTACGTAAAAATTAACCGTTTAAGCATTAATTAAAACAGCTTATTCTTGTGAAAATGGGTGCGGGCCGCTGCTTGGGTATCCCCCTGAGTACAAAACACAAGCAAAACCATGGGCCGTATGGACGGGGATTTTTTATGGCCTGTCGTCCAACAATAACTACCGCGTCAGTTAAGTTAAGGTAAAACTTTTATGTGAATGTTTTTTCTATGGATCTGCCTCGGGCATAAACTTCGGACGACGGCCGTAAAAAATACCCGTCAGTACGGCAAGCCCGGCAAATGCTTTAGGAGCCTGGTGCGGGCCGCCACATAGGGCGGCCCCTACAATAACAAGACCTGCCTTTCTTTCCATAAGAAACGTTTTTTTATTGCATTATGGCCCCTGTTTTTATATCATATTGATATGGATATAAAACTTTTAAGGCGTTTCGGGGCGGCTTTCACGGGGATGCTTTTTTTTGCTTCTATTTTCATACTTGCGGGGTACTTAAAAAAAATCCACGGGCTTCCCTTTTCTTTTCATACAATCACCCCCTTTAAGGTCATATTGTCATTAATTTTTACCATTCTGAGCTACGCAACAATGTCCCTGTATGACTTTTTCGGGGCGGTTTACGCCGGAAAAAAAATAAGCCTGAAGAACGCCGCGGCTGTTTCATTCACAGCAAACGCATTTGGAAACAGCCTTGGCCTTTCGTTTTTAAGTTCCTCGGCGGTGCGTTTAAGGCTTTATTCCCTGTGGCGGTTTACCGCCGCGGAAATAGCGCAGGTAATCATTTTTTGTGAAGCCGCTTCTTTTGCCGGATTCTGCGCCTTAAGCCCTCTTTTTATTTTTTTTAATCCGCGCAGTTCATTGTTTAACGGCCGACTCGGTATTTTACTCACGGCAACAGGGATCGTCTTTCCGGTTTTATTGATTGTTTATCTTGTATGGGGCGGCTTCTCCAAAAAAAGCATCGCTGCTTTCGGATCCATTCTCAGGCCCCTTGGCATGGTGCCTGTGATATCGCAGCTGCTTTTCTCCACGGCGGAGTGGCTGTTCAGCGCGGCCGCTTTTTTTGTCCTGCTTGGCATGCCGCTTTCATATTTCATAATTTTTCTTTCCGTATTTTTAGCCTCGGAATTATTCGGCATAATAAGCAACATACCGGGCGGGCTCGGCGTTTTTGACGCCACTTTTGTCCTGTTGCTTTCGATTCCGTCAATCTCAGGTTCCGAAATACTCGGAGCCCTTGTATTTTACAGGGTTATCTATTACCTGCTCCCCCTTATTGCCTCGTACTTTGTCTATGGGGCCGCCGAAGCCTCCCATTCCCGCACAGGCCTTCTGGAAAAAGCCGGCGAAATAAAGGACCTGCTTTCTTCGACCCCGGGATATTTTTTTTCAAGCCTTGTCTTTTTCTCCGGACTTACTGCCATGGTCATTTCAGCCGCCCCTTATCTGATGCCGAATTATCATTTTGTATCTTCAATAATGGCGCCGGGCCTCCAGCCTGCCGCCGGAATAATGCTTTCACTTTGCGGCGCGGGGCTTATTATGAGCGCCAGGGGCCTGCAGAAGAATCTTAATTCATCTTACAATATTTCACTCGGCCTGCTCGCCGCCTTGGCGGCTTTTGTGCTTATATACTGTTTCTCCTATTACACTGCCGCTTTTTTTCTGGTTATATTTATATGCATGCTGCCTTTTGGAAAAAATTTTTACAGAAAAAACGGTTTTTTTACGGAGCGCCCCACGACGGGTTTTTTTTATTCATCAGCGGCGGCTGTGCTGCTCTGCGGCCTTGCCCTGTATCTTGCTCCCGGAGCCCGCACCGGCCCTGTTTTTTTTGGAAGCGCCGTTTCTTTTTTTCTTTCCGGCTCATCGGTCATTATATGGATGACAGTCTACATTTTCATGCCGTTCAAGCCGCTTCCGCATTCATCGACAAAATATGACATCGATACGGCTTCGTCTATAGCCTTTAAATCCCATGAAACCCTCGCCCAGCTTGCTTTATCAGGCGACAAAAACCTGATTTTTTCATGGTCCCGGCTGGCGTTTATTATGTATGCCAGATGCGGCAATCTCTGGATCGCTCTCGGCGACCCCTATGGCCCTTATGTGGAACTGGAAGAACTTATATGGAAATTCAAAAGGCTCGCAGCATCCTCCGGCGGCTCCTGCGCTTTTTTTAATGTTTCTGGTGAAAATCTCCATTTTTACAGCAACACCGGACTTAATTTTTACAAGATCGGTGATGAGGCAAAAATTGCCCTTGAGTATTATCCCGCCGATGCGGCAAAAGACATCTACCTGCGTGAGATATGCGGAAAGCTTGATTCACGCGGCTATTCTTTCAGGATCCTGCCGCGCAGCGCTCCGCCGGTTTTTTTCAGAAACGCCGCGGTCATATCACGCGAATGGCTTGAAAAAAACAGAATTACGGAACCGGGATTTTTATTGGGACATTTTGACACGGAATACCTGCGCCATTTTCATATCGCGTGTGTATTCGACAAGAATGAAAGGCTGGCCTGTTTTGCTGATATACTGGCCGGGCCGGACCGCGGCGAATACAGAATCGATATGTTAAGGTCAGCCGCCGGCGCGCCGGAGGAAATTGAGCTATACCTTAAATACAAACTCACACTATGGGGAAAAGATAAACATTACGCCTTTTTCAACCTTGGCACCGCCCCGGTGCGCAGAACCCCGATAAATTCCTTTACCCCGGCATGGAACACGGCCGGCGCCGCGTTTTATAACCACGGAGCGCGGTTTTCAAACATATGGAATATAAGAAAATCGTTTGATAAATTCACCCCTTCATGGAGCCCGCGTTATGTTGTTTGTGATAATTTCTTCAGCGTTCCGCGCATTTTCTCGGAAATATCGCTGTTATCAGAAGGATCCGGCATCAAGCCGGCGGACAAAAAAAAATCAACTTCTAAAAATAAGCCCTGATTATTTTATTATATCAAGCACGCCCATAAATAGCTTTTTATTGTTTGATGAACTGCCTGAACCCGTCACAACATAATAATAAACACCGCTGGCAAATCTTGTAAAATTATATGAGTCCAATTCAAAGCCGGACTGTTCCTTGAAATCACCGTTGATCGTCCCGGCATAAACCAGCCTGTAGGAAGAGGTATAAACCCTGACTTCAACGGAACTGAAACTCTCCGCCGTATAGAAACTAAACCCGAGCTTTACCCCGGAGTCCGGGTTGTACGGATTCGGGAATATTATCCCCTTTGACCCCGGCGTAACAACGGCCGTAACAGCCGGCGTAGGTGTTAACGTGAAAGACGGTGTGGCCGCCGGCGTGACAAACGGGGTATTTGTTATTGTTGCTGAAATAACAGGGGTCTGTGTGTTTGCCGGAGATGGTCCGGCAGTTGAACTGCCGGTAGCTGCAGGCGTTTGTGTCAGGGTAACAGAAGGTGTCTGCGTATATGAAGCTGCCGCCGTAAATGTATCCGTGGCCGTAAATGTAATGGTATACGTGCCGGTTGCGGTCGGCGTAAAACTTCCAGTTCCGGTGGGTGTTATTGACGCAGTTGCTGTAAAAGTCGGCGTATCGGTCTGTGTAGGCGGAGTCCCGGTCGGTGAATTTGTCATGGTCGGCGATACCGTAACTGTCTGCGTAATTGACGCCGTGGCCGTAAATGTGGCCGTCGACGTAGCCGATGACGTCGGGGTTCCTGTATAAGTATTGGTAAGAGTCGGCGTATTTGTCTGTGTAAATGTCATGGTGCCTGTGGCTGTAAAAGTTGATGTATCTGTCGGCGAATATATTGAAACTGTATTTGACGGCGTTACGGTTCCGGTTGTGGTTTTTGTCGGTGTAAAGGTGAATGAAACCTGCACCGTAGAGGTCGCGGTCGCAGTCCCGGTTAAAGTCGAAGTCGGAGTGGGCGTTATGGTGGCAGTTGAACTCCTTGTGCATGTCGGCGTAAAAGTCGCTGTGAGCGTCTTTGTTGACGTGCGGGTGGCTGTCGGCGTCGGTATGCCGGTAAATTTTATATCATCCATATACATGGTCAGGTTTCCCGGATTGTCCCACTGGAAAGTGACGCTCTGTATTATATTAAGGTCAAGCACATTGTCCCCGTCGCCTGTTGGCGAATACTGGTCAACTGTAAACGAAGATAACGGTATTGTAACCTCCTGCCAGCCTGAAACGGTTAGTGTTATTGGCGTGTTCCTGTCCGACCATTGCTGTCCGTTTGTTTCGACTATTTTTACAAAAAATTTTGTTCCGGCCGGCGCGTCTATCCAGAAATCCAGCGCGGTGGCTCCCGTAAAATCCCTGTAACCCAGCCCGCCGTCATAAGGGGAATCAATCGTGGCAACGGCCCATCCCGCGGTTCCCGTAGTCACCACTTTCATTGAACGGGTTCCGGCGTGGACGGTCGTCGTGGAATTTGTCACCGCTATCGTGGCGCCGCCGCCGGTGTCTGTGGTGTTTAAGTTTTTAAATACACCTGTTTCAAAATCGTCAAAAATGCCTAACGGTATGTAAGGCGTCAGTGTCGGTGTCATGGTTATTGTCGCCGTGCTTGTGACGGTCGGACTTATAAAAACGGTATTTGTCGGCGTGAAGCTCCATGTCGGAGTGTTCGTCGGCGAATAATTGGGTGAATTTGTGGGAGTTGCCGTAAATGTAGGTGTAATTGTATTTGTGCCGTAAGGCGTCCTTGTTTTTGTAACTGAAGCAGTCGGAGTATATGCAGGGAAACTGCCCGTAAATAAAATATTGTCTATCCATATAGTGGCATTCGGCGCCGCATCAATCTGAAGATAAAAACTTTTTATTGCGCCAAGGTCCAGTTTATTGTTTCCAGTTACGGGAGAATAGGTATCCCTGTTGAATACCGAGGTGTTCGTTATGGGTATTGATATATGCACCCATGTGTTTGCCGCGGCAGATGTCTGGGAACCTCTGTTGGAGAATGTTTCGCCGTCCGCGCCGTTGGCCGTTCCTTCCACAAGCTTAACAAAAAATGTTATAGCAGATGTTGTGTATATGTCAAATGTCAGCGCTGTAGCGCCTGTGTAATCCTGATAGCCAAGCCCGCCCGTATACGGCGAATCCTGCCCGTATGCGCCCCAGCTGTTTGCCGTGGAAACTATTTTCAGTGAACGGCTGCCTGCTTCGGGCTTATCCGTGGTATTCGCCACGGAAGTGAAACCGCTCTGGCCGCCGGCCGATGTGTCAAGATTTACAATGGTTCCCGTCTCAAAATCATCGAATATCCCCCTTACAGGGGTTGCCGTCGCAGTCAATGTGGGATAAAGCACGTTCCATGTATTTGTCGGCGTCGGTGACGGAACGGGTGTATAATTTCCCATAGGGTTCGGCATGTTGCCGGTAAGGATAAGCAGGTATTGCATCTTTAAGATGTCACAGAAATAGTCCGTCCCCCAGTCAACGCCCGTGTCCGTAAGCTGTCCGGAGCCGGTGCCTGCGTTCATGGTCACGAGGTCATAGTAACACTCATTCAGCCAGTTCTGGTCCCCCCCGACCATCGCGGCTATTGCAACCGCCCCCTCGGGTCCCGGCAAATTTTTCACATCTTCGGTTCCGAGGTCCGGGGTCCTGTCCCCCCTGTTATAAGCCGTTTCCGTTCCGTCAAGTTTGTAATGTGAAAGAATCTTTGAGGCGTCGCCGTTGTATTTTGTCTGGAAAAATGCTGAAACCCGCGCGTTATTGCTGTAGGCATACTGGCTGTCAGTTGTCCCGTAAAGCAGGTAATCGTAGCTCTGCCTCCACACGTGGCGGATGGCGTCCCACCACCATGAGTTCGGGTCCATTGACCACGCGCCCGGACTCCATGTTGTGCCGTCATAATTGCACCAGTTGGGCTGAAGGCCGGTATTTATGCCGAGCGCGGAATTCATAGTCTGGGAATTTGTATAATAATAATTTACTATTGTCTGGTAAGTGTGGGACGCCACCGAATACCAGCGTGTGGTCCCGGTATAGTCTCCGAACATCCTGTATTCATAAGGGGCAAAATAGGATATATTGGCGCCGTCCCAGCCATCGCCCGGGCGGATGTCGTTTGCGGCGGTTATTTCATTTGAAAGTATCCTTCCTATTATAGTGTTTGCCTCGTTCTTGTAATTTATCGTTCCCGCCGACCCCCACTGCTTGTCCGCGGCTAAAAGCGCGAACGCCACATCCTCGTCGGCGTCGGTGGCCGAACCTCCGCTGCTGCAGTAAGGAATCTGCCAGTTCATCAGCCCCGCGCCGTCAAGATGATCCTTATAATAAGTGTACATGCCGTCAAAATATTGTTTTGTATTGTTGGTTGCCGAAGACATAAAGACCATTATAACCATACCGTACCCTATGCCCTCGCTGACGGTGTCGTTCTCGGCAGGCGCCGTGGCGAATCCATAACAACCGTTGGTTATGCCGTTGCCTGTTTCAACCCTCTGCAGCCTCCACTCGCTTCCGGTGCAGTTGTTCTGGGTAACATATTTTGCCTTCCATTTGTTGAACCAGTCCAAGCATTGCTGGTCCATCTCGGCATTTGTATAATTAGTCGGTTTGATTCCGTATGGGTAGATTGCGTTCTGGGGAAAAGGTAAATTACATGTGTCTGAAAAAGAAAAAGAAATCAGCATTAAACTGAAAGCGGTCAAGAATGTTAAAAAGCTGAAATTCCTTTTCATATGCCGCAATCTCCACTTTTTAGTTAAAACGGTTAAATTCACGTTTTAATTATATCATATCATTAAAATTTTGACAATTTTTATCGGCTTTTGTTGCGCATGCATAGTGGAAAAACCGCCTATTTTCTAAAACCGGTTCATAGCCGTTGTTTTTACGGGCAAATACCTCTCCTTTCTCCTCTCTCCTATCTGTAAGCTCTTGCAGTATAAAAAAAAAGAGCGGCAGTCCCGGCCCGCCGCTCTTTTTTTCGCTTTTATTTTTCTAAACAGCCCCGGAGCCCGCCTTTGATTTGGCCGCTTCTGTTTTTTCTTTATAAGGCACATATTTTTTAGCTTCATCAAATGCGGCGGCAAAGTCCCTGATCGCGTCGGAAAAAACAATTATCTTTCTTGAGTTTCCGCTTCCCGGCTCTTCGCCGAAAGTCACTTCCCTGATGGTCAGGTACATAGAACTGTTCCTGGCTT